>CALBIE010000387.1 GCA_937893495.1 uncultured Verrucomicrobiales bacterium
GATGAAGGTAAACCAATCATACTGGCCGGTGGCTTGAATCCGGAAAATATTGCAGAGGCTATTCACGAGGTGTGGCCGTATGCGGTGGATGTCTCGAGTGGCGTGGAATCCGAGCGAGGTAAGAAGGATGCCGAATTGGTTCGGCGATTCATCGCCACCGTGCGGAACGTCGAGCACGATATCTTGTGAACAAACGGCGAAGCATGTTAGGCGTTCAAAGTTCGAGCGCCGCCAAATCTAAACATTTAGATCGCGAAGACATGCCGGTTCACGGTTGTTCAAAAGCCCGCTCAAAACGATTTGACGCAGGTAGCTAGCCGCCGAGGTCAGGAGGCGGACTCTACGGCATTGGAAGCCTCAAAAATCCGCCCTCCTTACGTCGTCGGCTACATTTTTGACGAGCTGTTAATCATCGGTCGTTAGGGAGTTGGTGCTTGATTGGAGATGGATCGTTGGATCTTCCCGGTAAATCGAAAATTGAAGCCGGGAGTTTCACAGCTACCCCTCGACTAATCCACGTTCTGCCTCTATTTTCTCGCCGATGACTGACGCTGAATTGTTGTCTGTACCGGATTCCGAGGGGCATTTTGGTCCCTACGGTGGGAGGTTTGTGCCCGAGACACTTTTCCATCCGTTGCAGGAACTGGAGGAGGAATATGCCAGGGCCCGGAAAGATCCCGAGTTTCAACGGGAGTTTGAATATTACCTGCGTGAATTTGTGGGACGTCCGACCCCGTTGTATTTTGCCGAGCGACTTACCCGGGATCTGGGCGGTGCGAAGATTTATCTCAAGCGGGAAGATTTGCTGCATACCGGTGCACATAAAATTAACAACTGCATTGGACAGATCCTCTTGGCGAAACGAATGGGTAAGACGCGGGTGATTGCCGAGACTGGCGCGGGCCAGCACGGCGTCGCTACTGCCACGGTAGCTGCGATGTTCGGGCTGGAGTGCGTGGTCTATATGGGGGCCGTTGATTGCGAACGGCAGAACCTGAATGTCTTTCGGATGAAGATGCTGGGTGCGAAGGTCGTTCCCGTGATGGCGGGCCAGCAAACGCTCAAAGAGGCAATCAGCGAAGCGATGCGCGACTGGGTGACCAATGTCCGCAACACTCACTATATCCTTGGCACCGTCTATGGCGCGCATCCTTATCCGATGATGGTGCGAAATTTTCATCGAGTCATCGGTGATGAAGCACGGCGTCAGATACTGGAGAAGGAAGAACGCCTGCCTGATTTACTGATCGCCTGCGTCGGCGGGGGCTCGAACGCAATGGGCCTGTTTTATCCGTTCTTAAAGGATGAAACAGTCAGGATGCTCGGCGTAGAGGCGGGTGGTGAGGGGATTACTGAGGGCAAACATGCCGCTCGCTTTCAAGGCGGTTCACTGGGCGTACTGCAAGGTGCGCGGTCTTATCTGCTTCAGGACGAACATGGTCAAATTCAACTGACCCATAGCGTTTCTGCCGGGTTGGATTATGCCTCGGTCGGGCCGGAGCACGCGTGGTTGCGTGATCGCAAGCGTGTGGATTACACTTATGCCACCGACGTCAAGGCACTCGAAGCGTTTAATACTCTTGCCCGACTCGAAGGAATTATTCCCGCGCTGGAATCCGCCCATGCCGTGGCCGGGGTTATCGAGTGCGCGCCGAAAATGAAATCCGATGAACTCGTGATCGTAAACATCTCCGGTCGTGGTGATAAAGACGTGTCACAGGTCGCGGCGATGGAGAAACTTTGATTCGCCAGGACTACATTATTCGCATGGTGGAGCAGTTTGCTGAATTGCTGGCGACGGTGATACGATTGTCGAAAGAGGGCAAACACGCCGAATCGCAGAAGGAAATTCGGCAGGCGGCTGAGGAAGTGGTCGGCCTTGATCTGGCAGCCGTCTGCGCGATGAGCGACAACGCTCTCATCGTCCGGCTGATCAAAGGTGTGCCGATTCAAGAGGCGCGGGAGAAATGCTTCATGCTTGTGGCATTGCTGAACGAGGCCGCGACTGATTTTTCGCGACAGGTGGACGATGAAAACACCACTCGATGCCGGGTGAAGGCGCTGAATCTTTCTCTGGCAATCCGTAACTTTATCGATGAGGCCGCGATTCCGCTATTTGCCCCGCGGGTGGAGGATTTACTGATGCAATTGTCGGAAGATGCGCTTCCGCCACAGACACTTGTCGGTCTCATGCAGTATTTTGAACTGATGGGGGAGTTGGGTCGGGCGGAGGATTATCTGTTTGAACTGATCAAGGGATCCGAAAATCGCCATGCGGCCATTGAATTGGGTTACACGTTTTTCCACCGGCAATCTGCCAAGGCCGACGAAGAACTTCTTCGCGGCAATTTGCCACGTGCTGAGGTTGAAGCCGGATTGAAGGAATTGGAGAAGATGTTTGCGACGACCTCGAAGAGCCTCTAACAATTGAAATCATGAGCGAAGCATCCCCGCCGCCCTTGGAAGAGCCGATTGAGCCTACGTCCATTTTTTCGAAATTATTCGACATAATCGCGGCCCCCGGCGACGTGTACGAGGAAATTCGGGGGGCCAGGGTTGCGGTAGTTAATTGGCTGGTCCCCGTCCTGCTGGCGGGTCTTGCAGTGGGAGGATTTTCATACGCGGCATTCTCCCGGCCAAGTGTTGTTCATGAGCTTAGAACGACTCAGGAAAAGGCGATTCGAAAAAGTCTTGAGAAGCAAAAAATGGCGCCGGAAAAGGTCGAAAAGGTCATCGAGCAAACTCAAAAATTCATGACAACAAAGGTGCTCATGATGTTTGGAATCGGTGGTGGTGTGTTAGGTCTTTTTGTTTTTCTATTCGTCAAGGCCTTCGCACTCTGGGTGCTGGATCGAATCATCTTCAAGTCAGGGACTGATTTCTTGAAATTTCTTGAGATTACCGGTCTCGCAGACGTTGTGACCATCCTGTCCTCCATTGCCAAGATTTTCCTCGTGATGGCAAAAGGTAATCTCTACCTGGGATTCAGCCCGGCTCTGTTCCTGCCTGAATTTGACATTACCAACACCCCCCACCTTCTGCTCAATACGATCGAGTTGTTCCTGTTGTGGAATCTGATCGTGATTGGTATCGGGGTCAGAGTCGTTACGCGAGCATCGTGGTCGCGAGTCTTGAGTGG
>CALBIE010000388.1 GCA_937893495.1 uncultured Verrucomicrobiales bacterium
CAGTGATTTCCGCAAAACGTTTGGAGGTCATTCTCGTGATTACTCGGCCCAACGCGGCGCTGGATCGGGGTTGCCGATATCGGGAATATCCGGTTTGCAGACGGTGCGTCCGACCTTTGTTTCGAGTCGGTGAAACAGGTGATGGAGGAAGCAGACATTGTCGCACTGCACGTATTGCATCGCTCCACCCATGCGGGAGTAGCTTTTACAGAATCGCAGATAATAGGCCGGATTATCTTTGGGCGGCTCGCCCTTCTTCCAATCCCAACCGCCGCCGTCCTGCAGATCGACAACGTAAATATTGTGGTCCCGAACGACTTCACGCCCGGAATTCAAGCGGATATTGTTCACGCAACTGATGCTTTTCTCAAACACCTGGGGGCCCATGATCGCACTTCCGACGTTCAGCACCACGCCACCTTCCAGTTTTTCGACTGAGGCGCCCAACACTTTGAAGTCAGTTCCGGCCGCGCGGCCGATGACGGACCCGTTGAAGACGGGATGATTGGTGAAAATGTCGTATCCGATTCCCGGATGAACGGTCAACGGAACTTCATGCCGAATCGCCTGAGCGAGGGGAGAAGTGTTACGGTACTTGTGAAGAACCATCACCGGGCCTGCTTTCCATTGGAATTCACGAATGGCATTGAGAAGGTCGGCGCGAGCGGAAGTCAACGGATGCCCTGGTTCGTCACGAATCAGTTTTTCCAATTCATCGGCTGCTGGCATGAAGCCGCCGTCTTCATAGGTGAATTTCCCCATGGCCTTTCCAAATCCCCAGCCCTTGATGCCGCCGAGATGGAGAGCCTGATGAATGCGTAAACCCGTTTCATTCCAGGTGCCAAACGTGCCCGTGGCTACGTTGTCGCGTACGCTTTCGGTTGAGACTCCAAGATGAGTGAATTCCCAATCGTGAATTATGCCTGCGCCGTTGGTTGCGAGGTGGGAAATCCAGCCGCGATCCATCATCTGGCAAAGGAACAATTGACCGCCGTTTTTGATGAGGTGCGCCCCGTAAATGAGCATCACGGTCGCTTTGCGTTGTTTGGCGGCGACGATGTCATCCACGCATCGGTCTATCAGTTCACTTGTAAACTCGTCACAGGGAGGTGGTGTGGTAGAGGGCTCCACCAGAGTCTCTTCGATCGTGGCCATACTCTTCCGTTTGGAGAGCGGCAGTACTTTTACCTTTTTCAGGTCCAGTTCTTCGGGCCAGTCATTCATTCGCCTTGAATCGCTTTCACCAGTTCGAGGGCATTCCGGTAATCCGGAATGACCGCGTGGGCCCCGGCGTCCACCAGCACATCTCGCTTGGTCGGGTCAATGTTGCCCGAGCCATTATTGAGTTCATCGCTGGCAACGGCAACTGACAATCCTCCCCGTTCCGCCGCCGCGCGTATTTCCACAGGCCCGTCGCCAAAGGACAAAAGAGCGCCTCCGTGAATCCGATCTTCGGCAAGTATCTGATCGAACACCGCCTCCTTCGAGAATCGGGTCGGATCTTCATCTCCACCGAAAATGCCGCGTTCGAAATAGTCCGCAATGCCGAGCAACTCAGCTTCTTCGCGAACATACGCCTCGAGCGTGCCGCTCAAAAGGACGAGGTGAATTCCCTTGCCGCGAAGGAATTCGAGAAATGCCCGGGAGGCGAAAACCAAATACTCATCGTTCCGATACTTCGCGGTCTTGAGCCGTTCGATTCGTTGATCGAGGCCGATGCGCAGACGGCGACTGTATTCCTTCAGGTAACTTTTGCCCGATTCATGATTGCCGCCGCGTTCAGCTACTCGTTCGGCAAATCGATTCATCTGGTGAATGGTTTGCCGGCCGTTGAAATTAAGGATTTCCGTGTGTAATTCCCTCCGCAATTCTGATTCATCGGCCTTCGCGGGCAACAGCTCAAGAAACATGCTCAACATCGTTTCCGGCCAGCCCTGGCGGAGGAGGGACAGCGTGCCGTCAAAATCGAACACTACGTGGGAAATCTTCCGGCGGGACGGAAATGTGCCACGTGGCAGAATCCATGGTTCAGTCGGGGTTTCGAACAGGAACGACATCTGCTGAATTGTTGCGATGATCGATGAGGACTGGCAATCTATCATTCACGACGTTCCCGTGTCGCCACGCGTTTTATGCTGAGCGTCCCGGATCTTGCCACAATGTACTCGGGTGTTCCTTTCCATGAACCGGGACGCCCCCTCACCCCCGTCCCTCCCCATGAACCGGACGGAGCGCGGGTCTGCGACCCGCAGCAACTTCGTCAGACAT
>CALBIE010000389.1 GCA_937893495.1 uncultured Verrucomicrobiales bacterium
AGCAGCTCCAGAAAGTAGAGGCGGTGGTTAATGGTGCTGGTCTGGGCGGGTAACGAATTTCGCCATGCTTCGTATTTGTTTTTCGCGGCTTCGAAGTTGGCGTTGGTCACGAGTTGCCTTGCTACTCGCTCCAGTGAACAGGAAAGGTGAATCGTTTTGTCGCAGGACTTCATTTCTTTGCCGAACTATTGATTGGGCTGCAAAAATGTCGTGCGATCTGATATGTCCCGACTTTTCTTACATTTTGTGACTGGCTGCATGGCTTCCTTTCACGGCAACGCGTGAGCGCCGGTTTACAATTCCGATTTCAACAGCGCCGTTACGGCTTGATGCAATAGACCGTGGATTGCGAGCGCGCGAACAGGCGCCCGCCAATCGGCGCCAGTCCGGCGCGGAAGATTTCCTTGCTGTCGGCACCCAATGAATTTTGCGCGACGAACTCGGGTGTCTTGCCCGGCTTGACGACGACGGTATCGCCGCCGTTGACCGCCTGGAAGTAAACCAACCCATTGGCCACGAGCGGCGCCCCGGCGAATTCGCCTTTCATCGGGATGCGATCGTTCCACAACATTTCGCCGGTTTTCGCATCGTAACAACTGCCGATGCCGGACATGGTGAGCACGAAGATGTAATTGCCCACGATGGCGGGCGAGGGGAGGTCGCGTCCACCGCGGCGCTGCGAATGCCATTTCATGCGGGTCTTGGTCACGTCACCCGAACCTCCGGGCGTGACCGCGTAGATATCGCCCGGCTTGCCGCTGACGACATAGACCAACCCGTTCGCAAACTCCGGCACGGGCGATCCGCGGCCGTTGAAGCTTTTGCAGAACCAGAGTTCCTTTCCGCTTTCGGGATCGTAACCGTGCACACCAAACTCGCCGTTGAGGATCAGTTCTTTCCGCTTGCCCGCGTCAATGACGATCGGCGTGCTCCAGCCGCCGCGGGGTTTGTCCTCCCGTTTGGTCTTCCACAATTCATTACCGGTCGCGGTGTCGAGCGCGACAAGCGACGACGCCCCGACGGCATCGCAGTTTTGAATCACCTTGTCGTTGAAGATGACGGGGGAGGCGGCAGTTCCCCAGGAACCGGGAAAACTGCCGAGGTCTTTCGACCAGATTTTTCTCCCGTTCAAGTCGTAACAATGAATGCCACCGGGGCCGAAGAATGCGATGATGCGTTCGCCATCCGTCGCGCAACTTGGCGTAGCGTGACTGTTCATGCGATGGGCTTTCTCGGGAGTCGCACAGGTGATTGCGCGTTCCCAAAGCTGTTTGCCAGTGTCGCGATCCAGGCAAGTGACGAATCGTTCGCTGCCATCCGGTGACGCGCTGGTCACGAAGAGTTTGTTGCCCACGTTGACGGGCGAGGACTGGCCGGTTCCCTTGAGTGTGGCTTTCCATGCGACTGACTCGGGTGACCACTTTACGGGAATGTCTTTTCCGTCGGCGTGACCGCGGCCGGTCGGTCCGCGAAAACGCGGCCATTCGGATGCGGCTTGGACGAATGATGAAACCGAAAGCAGCAAAGCCAAAGCGAGCGAGTTTCTCGAAATACGCAGATTCATGTTCGGCATAGTTTCAAGTTCATCACCAAAAGGCTATCGGATAATTCGCCTTAGCTTCTGCCGAGGCGCATCTTGAAACTGCCCCCGAACGGGAAACGGGCGGAGCGCGGCTGTGTGCGGAGCACCAGCCGCAGCACGTTGGAAAACGCGGTGGCATGAGGGGAATTCCAGCCGTCCAGTCTCGCGAAGCTGCTGCGGCTGGTCTGCGACACAGTCCGCGCTCCGGGGCATCTCGCGACTGCACCCCTTCTGCTGGTATGCCCCGATGGGGCAACTGTCTCGATGAGTGCGGATTGGTTGTCGACAAAATCAACGGGCGACGGCGTCCACCGCTGCCATCCGTCGTTCTTCGACTTCGGCGTAGTTCGCCATGATTTTTTTTCGATTGCCAAGTAAAACAACAGGCAAGATGACGCCGATCAAAAGTAGCGGATACCAGACATGATACGGTTGAGCCATTGCCAGCGCAGTGAGGCCGACCATGAGCGAGAGCAACCCTGCGGCAATATTGATCACCCAGGACGCCATGACAAAGGAACGGGCGCGACCTTTCTGCGAAAGATAACCTATCAGCCCACCCCAGCATCCGAAGACGGTACCAAATATTCCACCGATCCAACCGGAGGCTGTGACGGGCCACCAACTGCCTAACTGGGAAAAGAGCGTTCCGGCATCTGGATAATCGCGCAGCGCACCCAATTGGAGATACACCGATCCCTTGCCTGGCAGATGGAGATTCACAACCAGCCGACTCGGCCGCGCGTCTGTTCCTTCGGCATTGAAGGGGAGTCGAAACGGGCGTAATCCCGAATCGCCGGACAACTTTTTCATCAATCCGGATTCCGCCAATGTCCGGCTGAAGAACGCTGTCGGTTGACCCTTCGCGCCCGCTGGAAAATGATTCCACATCTCCAGATAGCCGACACCCTCGACTCCCTCGTGGCGGACCCGTCCGTCAATGCCGTAGAAATTCGATTTCACTTCGGGCGATTCGAGGACGCCAAGCTGCACGGCGGTGGGTTCACCCTTGCCATTGCTGATCTTCAGCTCCTTCCCGTCAGTGGTGTCCGTCCATTCGATGATGGCTGTGCCATTGATGACGGCAGGTTTCCATTCGATGGGCTTCCCGTCGGCCGCGATGGCTGGCGAGGCACCAAGGACGATGCCGAGACTAAGAATTGTGACTGGTGTTTTCATCGGTGTCTTTTCGCTTTTGTTGAAGGTAGGATTCGTGGATCTTCCGGAAACTTCCCTGTTCAAGCTTCCCGTCGGTCAACATGGTCGCCAGCAAGATCTGAAACGAATCACTGGTCGTTTGTTCGTCAACCAGGCGAATCTTTTGAATTAAACGATCCAGTCGGAGCCGCACCGTCGGATAGGAAACCCCATAATCAGTCGCCATCTGTTTGAGTGAACCCGAGTTCAGGAGGAACCGTTTCATGAACGCCAGATCGTCCTCTTCAAGGTGTTTCAACCAGATTTTGTCGCTTCTGTTTTGTTCGTTCACTTTAACAATAATTAACTAGATGTGAAAATAAGTTAAATAAAGTGAAAGTTAAAATCAATAAAATTAAACTATTTGGATTGTAGTCGCTTGAGCCTGATCGAAGGGCGTGCTCAATTACCAGACTTTCTGTCTCGCCCCGTTTCTGCGGATTTTTGTGGTTCTTGTGGCTGCCCCAATTGCCGTTTTAACGAGCAATATGATGAATGGCTTCCGGGTCACAACGAGGAGCCGGGCGTATTTTCCTCAGATACGATTCCGGAAGTGGTTGGTTCCGCGACTATTCAGACCGGACGATCTCCCGAGATAGCGACGCGGTGCATTTCCCGACGGTGGCCCGAGTAGTCGTTGAGGGCGTAGTGGAGGACCGCTCGGTTGTCCCAGAACGCAACGGCGCCGGGCGTCCAGCGGAAGCGGCAGGTGAAACCTTCATGGCTGGCGTGTTTAAAGAGATACTCCAGGAGTGGTGAACTCTCCTGCTCGGTCATGTCCTTGAAGCGGACAGTGAAGGTCTTATTGACGAACAGACCTTTGCGGCCGGTTTCCGGATGGGTCCGGACCACCGGGTGCTCCATTTCCTCCAACGCCTTCGCGCTGGGTTCCACTTGCATACTCTGCCAGTTCGTCTTCGATCTTCCCTCCGGTCCGAAGGGGCCACGCGCCGTGTGAATGGCGGTCAAGCCGGCGAGCATTTGCTGCATGCCGGGCGAGAGGGTTTCATAAGCCAGATATTGATTGGAAAAAAGCGTGTCACCGCCATAGGGAGGAACGTCCAGCGCGTAGAGAACAGAACCGAGCGCCGGGCATTCCTGATGCGTTACGTCCGAATGCCAGGCACCGCCAAAGTTCAGGCTCGTCTCATCCGCCTCGCGTACGACGCGGATGATCTCGGGATGGTCCGGCAAGCCTTTTACGAAATCATGCTCCTCCAGTGGGCCGAACCGGCGTGCAAACGCGATCTGCTGCTCAGGCGTCAGCTTCTGATCGCGAAAGAAGATTACGAGATGGTCGAGTAAGGCGTTCCGAATCTTCGCGATGACGCTGTCGCTCAGTTCGTCGGAAAGCGATACTCCGCTGATTTCCGCTCCGAGAGCACCGGCGATGGGCGTGGCTTTGATAGTCTGGTAGGTCATGTGATTACTGATAATTCAAACCGCTGAGGGGAATCCCCGATTGGTGGCGAGAATCGATAGGCCTTAATCCCGAATTCCATAATGGAAAGGGAGCGCGCCCGCCTCGGGCGCTGTTTTCCGCGCCCTCGCGGAAAACCCGTTCGCACCGAAACGATCCGAGCGTTCGTGAATGTTTCGCGTGGGTAAGACGCTGTCCGCGAGGCGCGGCCAGCCACACCCGGGGCGGGTGTGCTCCCCAATTTCGGAATTCGGATTAACGGGACCTTGAGTTTTTGAGCAACAGAGACACCCGTATTTGGCAGGTTATTGCCTTTCATGTTCGCATACTTTGGAGATTGGACTCTCGATTTGTTCTCTCAATTGACCATTGGGAAAATCTTCGCTGCGATCATCGTAACGATGATTCCGGTAAAGCCCATGAGCGTCACCATGGGGAATTGAGCCTTTAACATTTCCGTTTCAGTCAAGCCGCTCATTCGGCTGATGACCCAGAATCCGCTGTCATTCATCCACGGGAACGGTTTGGAACCGCAACCGATCGCGACCGCCAGATAAACCGGATGATACGACAATCCGCCGACGTCCGGTGCCAGGCTGGCGACGATCGCCACGCCCGTGAACATCGAAACGGTGGACGATCCCTGCGCGCCTCGAATGACGGCGGTAACCAGGAAGGCCAGTGGTAACAGACCGAAATCAAGTGGTTCATTGCCGGTCATCCCGTTGATGTAGGGACCGATGCCCGATTGCTGTAGCGTGGCACCGAATGCGCCACCGGCACCGCAGATGAGGATGATCAACCCGGCCTCCTGCATCGCCTCTTGCACGTGCCCGGCAAAGACTTTTCGGTCTCGCAGTCGATTCGCCGTCAGTAACATTGCCAACGCTGCCGCGAAGGTCAGCGCGATGTTTTTATCGCCCAGCAGGTTGATGAGTGCGGGAGCGGCCTGCGTGGGGTCGAGGCCGCTCTTGAAGATCGTGGCTCCGCTGATCAGCACGACCGGGAGGAGGACGGGCAGCAGTGAGAGCCAAAGCGACGGTAACTCACTCAGGTCCCGTTGGGAGAGTTCTTCAAGTTTCGCCAACGCCTCCGGTGTTTCGCGCACCGGGATATCCATCCGACGGTTCAACCAGGCAGCGTATAGGAGTCCGACTGTCGTGCAGCAGATTCCGACGGCCATGCCGACCAGGATCATGGTGCCAATGTTGACTCCCAGTTCCTCAGCGACAAACAATGGTCCGGGAGTGGGCGGCACGAGTGAATGCGTCATGGTTCCGCCGGCAATCAGCGCGAGAACGAACAGCAGGTAGTTCTTCCGCAACTTCAGCCATGCCGCTTTTACGAGCGGGATTGCCAGCAGGAAAACGCTGTCGAAAAACACGGGTATTCCGAGCACGAACGAACTGCCGGCAAACGCGATCGGCGCGTATCGTTCGCCTACCAGTGACAAGGTTCCGCGGACAATGCGCTCCGCCGCTCCGCTGGCGAGAAGGCAACGCCCGATGACGCAAGCCATGGCAATCAGCAGTCCAATTTTTCGCAGGTGGTACCCAGGGCCGCGGTGATCCGGGTTAGAGTGGAGTTGCTCTTCACGAACTCCCGGGCTTTGCCCTCAGCGGCTGCATCGAATTCATTAGCGCGCTCGTCGATTGCTCCTTTTACCTCCTGCCGAATTACCTGAGCGTCGAAGGGCTCGTCTTTCCCTTTCAGTTCGCGAATTCTATTGGCGACCCCGTCCTTGATCGCAGTTCGAACCAGTTCGCCCCGATACTTGGAAGCCATCGACTGGTGGAGGTGATCGGCCGACGTCAATCCACCAACCGCGAACGCACCGAGAATGAGTGCGAGAAACGGATGCAACCGAAGCCAGAGAATTCCGCCAAGCACGATCGCAAGACCAAGGGCTAGCAGCGAAAGCGGGTTCACGGAAAGAACGCTAAGTAACCGTGCGTCAGTCCGGCAAGAGCGAACTTCGAACAGGTGAACCGATCCTCAAGATTCTGCCCGCGCTGGAACTCGGACTACGCGGAGCCGTCTTCGGGTAAAGCGTGAACCTTGGCATGCCTCAATATTCTTGGTTTATCGGGTCACTTGGTTTAGGAACCCGTTGTAATGAAATGTTCGCGAAGGTTCCTGGTTCTTGCTTCCTGCCTGATGCCGTTTGTCGCTGCTGCCGCTGAATCACCGCCATTGGTTGTTCTGTTGGGGGATTCGATTCGCATGAATTACGAAAATGTGGTGAAAGACAAGTTGAAGGGAAAGGCCGAGGTCTGGTCGCCGAAGGAGAATTGCGCGCATTCCGCCCACACGTTGGTGAATCTGGAAAAATGGCTGGCGGGCCGGAAACCGCAGGTGGTTCACATCAATGTCGGTCTGCACGATATGTATCTGGACGCCAAGACAGGCAAGACCCGACATACGCTTGCGATCTATGACAAAAACCTGCGCGCGATCTTCGCCAAACTTAGCCGACTGACTGATACAAAGATCGTCTTTGCACTGACGACGGCTGTGATTGAAAAGCGGCAGGCAGAATCAAAAGGATACAAGCGTGTTGTCCGGCGCAACGAGGACGTCGATCGTTTTAACTCCAGGGCTCGCGAGATCGCGAAAGAACTCGGGGTCGCCGTCAATGACCTGAATGCGTTCATGAAACAATCCGGCCCGGAAAAACTGCTTCGCGAAGACGGGATACATCTCACCCCCGCTGGCTGCGAGACACTCGGCGGCAAGGTCGCGGAAATGATTCGCCAGCAATTGTCTTTGCAATGAGCATCTGGACCGGCCCCGTCTGGAGAGAGCTCGTGTGCCGAAAGAATTGAATTAGTCGGTGACTAAGCGAATCTGAGTCTCGGTACATATA
>CALBIE010000390.1 GCA_937893495.1 uncultured Verrucomicrobiales bacterium
GTGCGAATCGAGCGCCGCCGGATTCGTCCCCATCACCTGTTCGCGCGAATTGATGTAGCCGTCCTTATCGGGATCGCCCAGCGGCCCTTCGGCGAGATTTCCAAACGCAGACATCTCCCAGGCATCGTCGAGGCCATCGGAATCGGCGTCCTCAATCGGAACGCCACGCAGGATTAGTTCCGCATGAAAAACGCTCCCGGACCCGCCCGCGTCTTCGTCCACGATTCGGACTTTCCAATGACCGGCCGTCGGCTCAAGGAAATTAGCCGTCGAGTAATACGTCCAGTCGGCCGGCCCGCTTCCGTGCCCGATCACATCGTAACTCCGCCGTGCAAGAATGCTCAATGTGCCTGAAGGCGATTCCAGTGTGATGCGCAAGTCTGAACGAAACGTATGACTCGTCTTGATCCGCACGCCAACGTGTTCGCAAATCATCTGGTTGGTGATTGTGAATTCGTAGAGCGGGCCTTCCATGACGATTTGCGCCCGTAACTCGCTGTTCGTCGCAACCAGATCCCTCAGTGCCAATCCGTTGGTTTGACCAATGAAAATCGAAATAATGTCGGTCCGTTGCGTCAATCCCATTTGAATCAATTCCTCGGGTGCGTTGGTATCATTGTTGAAGATGATGGCAAAAGCTGCTCCAGCGTCTTCAACCCGTTTGATTTTTTCGGAAAAAGTCGCGATACCTCGCTCGATCAGCGCTCCTTTGCCTGCCAGGTCGATCGCGATTGCATTGGTCGCCTGCCCGACAAATGTCAGCGGAAGCGTGAGTGTCGATGGGTTGGGTCGAAGATTTTCTCCCGGGCCAAACTGCGGCCCCGGTTCGGGATCAAGACTGTCCGGAACAATCTCGCCAGTAATTGAAAACAAGTTCGTCGGCACACCAACTCCGGTCGCCCGCGCATAGGTTCCCTGATCCGGAATTGACAGCACGTTGGTGGATACCAGATTCACCTGCATAATCGGTGGGCGATTCGACCAGTGAAGCGCGAGTTGCATTGCCTCGCCGGCGTCAGGCACGCCATAACCCGTATTATGGCTGAACAATAGTCCCGCGCGATTCGTGAACACTGCCGGATCAGAAAAATCAAATTGCCGCGCGGACAACGCCAGTATCAATTGCACATCGCGAATCGTCAGATTCGGATTGGCGGACAGAAGAAGCGCCACGAGCCCGGCAATCTGGGGTGCCGATCCGGATGTTCCGGTGAACCCGGTACTATCGAACGCGTAGTTGGCAAAGTCGTTGGCAAAACCGATCTGATTGTAGCCGAGCGCCCCCTGCCGGTCAGTGGTGAAGAGCGTGGGAAAGCCAGTGTCGCCACTCGCGGCGGACACCAGCAAACAGGCCCCCGGGTTGCTGTAAGCAGCCACGCGTCCCGTGTTCCGCACAGCCGCCACGGCGACAACACGGGGGTCATTGATAAACCCATCGTCGTTGACGTTACCCCAGGCTTCGCGGTCGTTGCCACCCGCCCGGGTCATGACGGTTCCCCGCCCTTGCCTTCCATGAGTCAAGGCATTCGACAAGCCAACTAATTCAACAACGGAAGGACCAGCGAGTCTCCGACTGGCGAGCACCCAACTGTGATTCTGAACGGACACGACGTTGGACTGATACTGAAACATGTCCGACAGCGCCGTTTCCGTGGCGGAAAGAATCTTCCAACTGACGAGTTTTGCTGCCGGCGCAACACCGGTCATCCCGATGCCGTTCTGGCCCTCCGCGAGTATCAACCCGGCTACCGCAGTTGAATGAATGTCCGCCTGGGTGACAGGATTGCCATTCGGCGTGCCGTTTTCAAAATTGAAGTGTGGCTGTCCGGCCGCCGCGTTCACAAACTCAGGATGTGAAAGTTCGACCCCGTCATCGCCCACCGCCACGACAACTCCCTCGCCCCGGCTGAAAGGCCACGCCGCTCGCACGTTGAGTCCCGGCCCGGTCAAGTTACCATTCCCGTTGCGGTGTTCGAGGTACCATTGAAGTGAGAAATAGGGATCATTCGGCGGCGAAGCATAACGCCCGGCCACCGGTCGATGAAATTTTCGTTCCGGATGGCTCAACCACACGCTATCCAGGCCCGCGAAACGCTCTGCCGCCAGCGCCGCCGATAGAGCATCCGGGGCCTGAAGAATGACGATGTTCGGCGCAAAATCTCGCGCCCGAATCAGAGCAGTGCCGCTCAGTAATTTGGAAACATTCACGCCTGCCTCAACTCCGAGAATGACACGATTACCAATTTCAATTCGCCGGTTGTCATCCGGGCCTTCAGAAACCTTGAGCCAGTCCAATCCGCTCGCAGCGCGCAACGTCCCCTTCCCCGGAATCGAAACGGAATACTCCGTCGAATGCGGCGTCTTGAAACGAAATGCCTGCACCGCTTCCTCCCCGGAAACGACGCCCGCACAGCACGTGTTCAGCAACACGCACCATCGAAACATTCCTCGCGTCGGCATTATCAAACAGGAAAGAGCAGGAAGCGTGCGGTTACCAGCCGAAAGAGTGCCTTGATGCTACTGAACAATACCGATGCACACCTTTTCTCACTCTTCCCACAGGGGATTCAAATGCCCGTGTTTCCCAGCGCGATAACTCTGCGAAATCGCATGAGTAATGTGATTCTTGGCGAGTTCAACCGCATACGGCAATCGGCATCCGAGGGCTACATATCCGGCAATGGCGGCTGAATAAGTGCAACCAGTCCCGTGCGTGGACACGCCTTTCACGCGCGGGACCGAAAGCAGCAACTCGTTCTCGCCATCGAAGTATATGTCGATCGCGTCAGCCATTCCCCGCAAATGCCCGCCCTTCACGAGCGCCGGGCAGCCGAAGCGGTGGTAAATCGTCTTTGCCGCCGCCCGGCAATCCTCGACCGATTTGAGTTCTCTACCCGCGAGAATAGCCGCTTCATCAAGGTTTGGCGTGACCAACGACGCAAGCGGTAGCAAGTCGTTTAGAAGACACCGAATAGCGGCAGTCTTTAGCAAGCGAGCGCCACTGGTAGCCAGCATGACCGGGTCCACAATCAAGGGAGGCAGAGTGCCGAGCCGGCCGCCAAAGAATTCCGCGACAACCCGGACGATCGGCGCGGAAAACAGCATCCCGGTTTTCACTGCCGCCGGCGTCAGCTCGGCGAACACCGCCTCAATCTGTTCCCTTACTACCAACGGCTTAATCGCCTGCACCGCGCGAACCTCCCGTGGATTCTGCGCGGTGACACAGGTGATCGCCGAACAGCCATGCACTCCGAGGGCCGTGAACGTTTTCAAATCCGCCTGCACCCCCGCCCCGCCGCCGCTATCGGATCCGGCGATGGTCAGGGCTATAGGCACCTTTTCTGATCTCACGGGAGTGATTATAGCCAACCCGTTAAGCCTGTCAGCGCCGGAGAATCGAAACTTCAAACTGGAATTCGGAAACGCTAAGCTCCCACCTATGGACAACGAACAGGTCGCGGAAATCCTTGAAGAGATCGGCACGCTGCTCGAATTGAAGGGTGAGAACCCGTTCAAGACCCGCGCTTATCAGAATGCGGCCCGCACGATTGAAGGCATTCATGAGCCGCTCGCCTCGCTCGTGGCTGAAGATCGGCTCACGGGCATCAAAGGCCTCGGCGATGCCCTGCGGCAGAAGATCACGACGTTGGTCGAGACCGGCAAGCTGCCTTACTTTGAGGAGTTGAAGGCATCTATTCCGCCAGGCCTGATTGAAATGACGGAAATCCCCGGCCTTGGACCGAAGAAGGTGAAGGCCCTGCACGATGAACTGGGGATTGAGTCCATCGACGCGCTGGAAACCGCATGCGAAGAGGACCGCGTCGCCGGCCTGAAGGGTTTCGGTAAAAAGACCCAGCAGAAAATCATCGACGGCATCGAGTTCCGGCGGAAGTTCTCCGGCCAACATCATCTCCACTCGGCGTGGATCACCGCTGAGCCGATCCTCGAATCGCTGCGGCAGCATCCGGACGTCATCCGTTGCAGCGTCGCCGGCAGCCTGCGCCGCTGGAAAGAAACGATTGGCGACCTCGACTTTATCGCCTCCTCGCGCGCACCGGAAAACGTCATCGACTTTTTCACGAATCAGGAAGGCATCCTCAATATCGTGGCCAAGGGCGACACCAAGGCGAGCGTGATTCTCGAAGATGGTTTACAGGCGGATCTGCGCGTAGTGATGGACAAAGAATATCCGTTCACGCTCGCGTACTTCACCGGGAGCAAGGAGCACAACATCGTCATGCGCCAGCGGGCCATCGACCGCGGCCTGCGCCTCAACGAATACGGCCTCTACAAATCCAAAACCGAAACGCATGATTCGAAACTCCGCGTCAAATGCACCTCCGAGGAGGACATCTTCCGCGCGCTTGACCTTGAACTCATACCGCCGGAATTGCGCGAAAACCGCGGCGAATTCGAGGCCGCCGAGAAAGGGGAATTACCCAACCTGGTTGAATGGACGGATCTGCGCGGCTCGCTGCACAATCACTCCAACTGGAGCGACGGAAAGGAGTCGCTCGAGGAGGTTGCCGCAGCAGCCTACGACCTGGGGTGCTCGTATTGGGCCATCACCGACCATTCTCAGTCCAGCTTCATCGCGAACGGCCTCGACATCAATCGCCTGACGCGACAGATCAACGAGATTGAACACATCAACCAGCTTTATCAGGACGCAGAACGACCGTACCGGGTGTTGTCTGGATCCGAGGTCGATATCCTCACCGGAGGAAGACTCGATTTCCCTGATGACATCCTCGCGCAGCTCGATGTGGTTGTCGCCAGCATCCACCAGGTGTTCAGTCAGTCAGAAGCCGAGATGACCAAGCGCCTGATTGGTGCGGCCGAGAACCGTTACGTCCACATGCTCGGCCACATCACCGGCCGCCTGCTCCTCCAACGCGACGCCTACAAACTGAATCAACACGCCGTCATCGACGCCTGCGCCGAGACGGGCACGTGGATTGAACTCAACGCCAACCCGTGGCGCTTCGACATGGACTGGCGCCTCTGGCAATACGCGAAGGAGAAAGGCGTCAAGTGCGTCATCAACACCGATTCGCATCGTTTCGAGCACCAGCAGTACCTCCGCTTTGGAGCCCAGATCGCGCGCAAAGGCTGGCTCACCAAGCGAGACGTCATTAACACGCTCTCCCTCAAACGCCTGCGGACTGCCTTGTTGTGGAAGCGAAAGTAATCAGACCTCAATCTCCCAGCCCTTGCGATACTTGCGCTGGATGAGATTTTTCAGTTCCGAGCGGCCTTTGATCTCCATCTTCTTCGCATCCCATTCGAGTCTATTTCCGGAATTGCGCTGCGCGATGACACCGAGCAACACCGTCTCGGTGAATGGCCCGGAGTGACTGAAGTCACCCTGGCCACGCTCCACCTTGCCGCCGATTGCAGCGAGCCATTCCTGGTAATTGTCCTGCTTCGGAGCACGCGGAATATATGGCTCCGGCGTTTCAATGGCGGTCCGTCGATTGTCCGGTTTGACCAACCAGATCGGATTGCCACGATTGAAGAACAGCTTCCCTTCCGTGCCGATGATGACACTGCCAAACTTCTGGAAACTCTCACCTTCAAGCACATCCTCGCCCGGGTGATTGTATTCGTTGCTTTCCTTGACGAGCGTCCATTTCTCGCGGTCGAAATGCGCTTTCAGATAACCGTCATACCAGAAGTATTTAAACCCTTCCTTCGCCGTGTATTTGCTCGGAGCAAACTCCCACGTAATTTTTGAATTGATCGGGGGCGACAATTCCGTGGCGCCCGATTGCTGCGCCTGGACACTCCTCGGCGAGCCCGGCATCAAAGCCCAATAGCCCATGTCCATGATGTGGCAGGCCATGTCGCCCAACGCCCCGGTGCCGTAATCCCACCAGCCGCGCCAGGCGAAGGGTGCGATGTTTGCGCTGTAATCAACATGTGGTGCCGGACCAATCCACTGTTCCCAATCCAACCACTCAGGAACCTCGTCCTTCGCTGGCGGCGTCTTGAATCCCTGTGGCCAGATTGGGCGATTGGTCCACGCGTGAATCTCTCTTACCTTGCCGATGATGCCCGCGCGAACCAGTTCCACGCATTGGCGCATATGATCGTTCGCGTGGGCCTGATTTCCCATCTGCGTTTTCACGCCGGTCTCGGCAGCCAATTTCGTCAGCATACGAGCTTCCCAGATACCGTGCGTCAGCGGCTTCTGGCAATAAACGTGCATCCCCGCCTTCATCGCGAGCGCCGACGCATGAAAGTGATGGTGGTCCGGCGTGGACACGCTCACGGCATCCACCTTGCCCTTCATGTCCGAAATCATTTCGCGGTAATCCGTGTAAAACTCCGTACCGGAATACGTGTCGCGCACATCCTGCATCGAGCGGTACTTCTTGTTTCCCTTTGCTGCCGCCCCGGGCATCTTGCGTACATCGACGACATCCGCCAGGGCGATGACCTTGAATCCCGCCTTGTCCGAACCGCCCAAATCCGCCTTGCCTTTTCCGCCGGCACCAATGCCCGCCAGCGTGGGCTTCGTCAATTGCCCCCACGCGCGATTCGGAATGAATTGAAAACCAAATGCCGTGGCCGTCGCCGCGCCGACCGATTTTCCAAAGTCCCGACGAGAAATCTTTTTGGTGAGAGGAGATTTGTTCATGACGGGAGTTTTGTGAGGAGGCTCGTGGATGTCGAGAATGGAGTGAGTGGCGGCAAAAAGGTAGAAGTTAGCACCCGCGTCCCGCGGGTTATTCTCGGCGTCTCGCCGAAAACATCTTGGCATGCAGAGGCCCGGTCGATCTCGGAGAGCAAAAACAATTCGCATGCGCAAAAAACTTTCAGCCGGAGGCCGACGGGAACCCGCGAGACGCGAGTGCTACCTGGTCGAGTCGTGCACGACAGCTTCTAACCCGACTTGGCGGACTGGAGGAAGGGGTTAACGGAAATGGCTGGATTTGAGGTCATCGCCCTGGCGGATGTCGTCGATGTTCGCAAGATGCCCGGCGCGCGGGCTCAGGCCGCGGGCGGTGCGGCGCAGCCGCGCTTTGAGGGTGACTTGCAGGCAGTAGGCCAGGAAG
>CALBIE010000391.1 GCA_937893495.1 uncultured Verrucomicrobiales bacterium
CTGCCAACTGGCGGAATCTGCGACATTCGTCGTCCATTGAACCTCATAGCCAACGCCCGCGTTTTTAAGAAATGAAATTCGGGAAAGGGCGTTTGTCTCATGAAATCCCAATCGGAAACCATCGCCCGATTGCTGTGGATTCGTACCGGTCAAAAATTCGAGAAAATTCGGCGCGGAATCATTGTCGGGATCAGCCGTCAGCCAAGCATTGGCGGCGTTGGTGGAGCCAAATTGGCGAACCTGCCACTGTTCGAATGTCTCTTGATTCGGCAAGGCATTGGTGATCCAGCCGGCAACCAATTGAATGGCGTTCGCGTCCAGCAAAGACGTGGCCAGAGGTGGCATGCGTCCGATACCGTTGTAGGCGATGCGTTGAAACAATCGGGAAGTATCAAGTGAGCCAGGCACGATAATGCGGTCGTTGGCGTTGGTGGTGGTCCGGGTTAACACTCCGTTGATAATGGCGGTGGTGGAAAGCGGGTTCTTTATCCGGGCATCCCAGGCACCGCCGCCAATCGCTCCGGGTTGATGACATTGGGCGCAATTGGCGGCAAGATACGAACGTACTCGATAGTCAAGGCTGACTGTTTCATTCGTGGCTGACGCAAGGGCCTTGAGCGTGTGAAAATTTGAAATCGAATTGGAAAAATAACCGGCCTCCTGCAGAGCAAGTAATTGGTCGGTGGTCGTACCGGCATAATTGAATTCCCGATTAAGCTGAACCGTGTTGAACCCAAGGCCAAGTCCTCCGGCTTCAGTATGGCACTGAAGGCATTCATTGCGGCTGGGATAATGCCAGGTCTGGGTGCGTGTGAGGCCGCTATCGTGAATCACAAAATCTTCATCGAGTCCGGCGTCGGGCAGGAGCAAGGCGTCGGTCTGGTTGGTGTTCCATCGATAGGTGATGCCATAAACGCCTTCGTCATTGCGGACGAGAAACCGGGTTTCCAGCTTACGTCGCGAGGCGGGCAGGCCATTCGTCATCTCCAGTTCAAAAGTCTTGATCCAGACCATCCCCGGCGGAAAAGTCCAGTTGTCCTCGCGGCTGAAACCGACGAATGAATTGGTGTCTGGAACCGAGAACCAGCGGGTCTTGTGAGCATTGTCCGACCAAAAAGCGAGATTCAGATCGTATGCAACAATGCCGGGATTCGGGGTCGCGTTCGTGAGATCCTCGAAGGCGCCCGTTCCGCTCAACTGCGTTGGGAGCGCCGAACCGAGTACGTTCGAGCCCTGGATGATTCGCTTGATGCGTCCTTCAATCTGATCGGTGAATAACGGATCGCCGTTACGTGGATCTTGGCCGAATGAGGTGATTCCGACGTCGGCGAATAACTGGCGGAAATTGGTGGAGTTGGTACCGTCAAAATCCAACGCCCAGAAATTGCCGGTGATGTAGTCGCCAAACAAATAGCTGCCGTTGATCTGGGGCAGTCTGGTTCCGCGATACACGATACCGCCAACGATGGCTTTTCCAACGAACGGACCGGTCGTGCCCCACGGATGTTCGTGTATGGGTTCAATCGGATTGAATCCGGCGGGGGGATTACCGGCCAGCGGATGCGCAATCGTTCCTTCGCGGAACGACCAACCGTAATTGCCGCCCCGGATGATGAAATTGATCTCCTCGCGGGAAGTGTCCCCGGTGTCGCTGGCAAAGATCCAACCTGTCGGAGCGTCAATGTGAAACCGCCACGGATTGCGCAGACCGACTGCCCAGAACTCGGTTCGCACATTGGTGGCGTTGACCGGAAGGCCGTTGAAACTCGTCGCGCCGACGAACGGATTGTCCGGCGGAATAGCGTAGTTCGTTGAAGAAGCCGGATGCGGATTCGGGGAAAGACTTCCCGGCCGTTTGTCCACATCGATTCGAAGAATGCCAGAAAAGAAATCGCGATCGATTCGTTGACTGTTCCCGAGCGCATCGGCCTGACCGCCTTCGTCACCGAGCGAGACATACAAATAACCATCGGGGCCGAATTGCAGATCCCCGCCATTATGATTGCCGGCGTCATCAAGCTGATTGATAAAAATGACCTCGGAGTTTGCGTCGGCAAGATTTGGATCGGTGGACGAAATCTTGAATCTTGATAAACGATCGTGGCGAGAAATCGAGGGAGCGCTTGGGTTGGTGTAGGTCGTGTAGAAGACGAAGAAATATCCATTGGTCGCGAACCCCGGATGAAACTCCAATCCGAGCAAACCTTCTTCGCCGTTGATGGTGGAACTGACTATGCCGGACAAATCGAGAAAAGTCGTTTTCGTCGCGGCAGTCAGGTTGGTGAGGACGATGATGCGTCCCTTTTGTTCGACCACGAAGAGACGATTGGTCTCCGAAGGAGGCGATTCCACTCCGATGGGCAGGGAAAACGAGAGCGAAGGAAAAGCGTTGGTGCTCGTGAGTCCGAGAATCTGCGGATAGGCTGGCAGATTAAGCGTCGTATTATTCGTCCGAACGACCGGTCCAGCCAGGCACGGACTCCCCGGGGCACAGGACAGAAGCAGAAAAAGTGCGGCCGCAATTGATTGGCCGACACGACGCGGATCACCTGACCGCGAAAGAATGGCGGTTGTTGCAATCGACGGAAAATTCCTGAATGGACCGATGACTCAATGTGCGGAGTGAAAGGTGTTTTGTCAAAAAGCCAGTGACGGGAACTACAGGGTCTCTCGCGGTTTCACCTGCTTCGTCGATAGGCTTCAGCCAGCAAAGTGACCGGATGGACGACGCGCAAGTGGATGCCTTCGTTCTTCGCCCCGTTGACAATCTGCAGCAGGCATCCCGGATTTCCCGTAGCAACAACGTTGGCGCCCGTGGATTTGATATGGCCCATCTTGCGCTCAAGTAACTCGTTGGCCATCTCCGGTTGAGTAATGTTGTAAACCCCCGCGCTGCCGCAGCACCAATTGCTCTCCGGCAGTTCGGTCAGGCTGAGGTTGGGAATCAACGTGAGAAGTTCGCGTGGTTGGCTGGTGACCTTCTGGCCGTGAGTAAGGTGGCAGGACTCGTGATAGGTGACGTTCAGGTCAGGTTGGTTGCTCTCGGGAATCTGCACTCCGATGTCCGTCAGCCATTCGTGAATGTCCTTCACCTTGTGGTCCCATTCGTGAGCGAGCGACTCATAGTGAGGATCGTCTTTGAGTAGTGCCGCGTAGTGCTTAAGATGCGAGCCGCATCCCCCGGCGTTGGTGATGATGGCGTCGTAATTGGAGGGAGGAAACTGGTCGATGTTGCGCCGGGCAAGTTGCTGGGCGAGTTCCCATTCTCCGTTGTGCCCGTGGAGCGAACCGCAGCAATGCTGCTCGGGTGGCGTGTGAACTTCGCAGCCGTTGTGAGCCAGTACATCGACCGTGTCCTTGTTGACGTCGCTGAAAATAAGATCCTGCGCGCAACCGACCAGCATGGCGACCCGATATCGTTTTGTTCCGGCAGCGGGCGTAATTTCGGAAATGAGTTCCGCAGAAAATTCGGGTTGAATATCCGGCGTCATGGCCTCCATTTCGCGCAGACGCCTGGGCATGAGATTCATGATGCCGCTATTGCGAATAAGCGCCTGGATACCGAGCGCCTGATAGAGTCGCATGGCAACCCCCAGAACATGCAAGCGGCGCAAATCCATAAACAGCCAGCCGATGGTAAACTTGCGAATGACACTGCGTTGGGGATTATTCAGAACACCCTTCTGCTCTACTTCAGCGCGGGCATGCTCAAAAAGCTCAGCGTAATTCACGCCGGCCGGACAGGCGGTCATGCACGCGAGGCAACCGAGACAGAAATACATTTCCTCACCAAAAGTACGGGTGGCCTCAAGATCATCATCGGCGATTGCGCGCATCAGGGCGATTCGTCCGCGCGGACTCGAACGTTCGAGTTTGGTGGCGTCATAAGTCGGGCAAGTGGGCAGGCACAGGCCGCAGTGCATGCATTGCTGCACCACCGAATAATCCAAATCCTTCAAGTGCGAGACCGCTTGGCTCATGTGGCGAGGGTTCTACCCGCGCAGACGGCGATTGGCACGAAAAGAATCTCGCAGGCGATCGATGCCAATTCGATGGAAAGCGAAAAGCCGTCAAATTTTCTGGTTGTCCATCGCACCACCCGCTTACCCAGCCGCCGGCCAGAGCCAACCGAACACGGCTCCGACGATGGCCGCATAAGCAATGGACTCGATGACATGCCCCACGATACGGCTGTGAAACCAAATCGCATGCTGGACGATGGCCGACAGAAACGCGATTAATCCGGCCGTCGAGAAGAAGCGGAACACCGCGCGGAATTCGGCACCCCGTTCCAGCGCCAGCGTGGACAGATAGGCGAGGAGAAAACTGACCACGAGAAAATAGACAAACGTCAATCCAAGATTGCGCCCCATGTTGACTTTTGGATAGACGGTCATGACGCCACACGGTCCGGCTTCCCATTTCTTCTTGTAATCCTCGCTCTGCATTTCCTTCGGGTCGTTGCAGCCCGGGAACATGTAACTGCCGGTGGGAATATTCAGTTCGGCCGTGGACTTCAGGAAGTCGTCCTCCTGCGCAAGTTTTTTCCAATCATCACGGTGCAATTGCAGCACCATCCACGAAAGGAAGCTGGCGAAAAAGAGAGCGATGGCCGATACAACGACGGGAAGAATCAGGCTTGATAACATAGGTTAGCAGGGGTTGAGGGTCGCGAGTCAATTGGGATTGATTCTTGAAGTAATCGACTCGATTGCCAGCAAAAATTTATGCTGATCAGATTGTAGTTTCGCAATCGACCCACCTCGGTTACTTACCAATAAAGGCTGTTGTTGGCAGCATCGCAGAGTTGCCGGATTAGTCTCGCTGGCGTGACCGGCAAGATGGACCGGCGGACTTTAATCTTCGCGATCTGGATTTTCTGCGAGGATTCTGCTTATAGTTACTTTCGGAATATGAGAACCCGAATCGCAATGCTCCTTTTTGCCCTGTTGGGCGGGTTCTCCTTTCATGCTGTCGCAGCGGAGTTCGCCGATACCCCGCGTTACGGTCGCGATATTCGACCCATTCTGGCGGACAAATGTTTTCGCTGCCACGGACCGGACGCGGCTTCACGAAAGGCGGAACTACGGCTCGACCGTCGGGAAGATGCCATCGCTCTGCGGGACGGACTTCGTGCCGTTTCGCCAGGCGACTCCGGCAGCAGCGAGTTACTCCATCGAATCACTCACAAGGACGAAGACGATCGCATGCCGCCACCGGACTCGGGTCTGGTTTTGAATTCGACGGAGATAGCGACGTTACGCCAGTGGATCATTCAGGGAGCCCGTTATGAAAAGCACTGGTCACTGACGGTGCCGATTCGTCCGCCGTTACCGCTGGTCAAAAACGCAACCTGGCTGAGGAACGGCATCGACACTTTCATCCTGTCGCGATTGGAGAGGGAAAAAATCGGCGGACCTTCTCCCGTGGCAACGAAGGAAACGCTCATTCGTCGTCTCTCCCTCGATCTGACGGGATTGCCGCCGACCATTGAAGAGATTGACGCGTATCTCGGTGACCATTCATCCGGAGCCTACGAACGCGTGGTGGATCGCCTCCTGAACTCGCCGCGCTTCGGGGAAAAGATGGCTGGACCCTGGCTGGATGCGGCCCGGTTTGCTGACTCCAACGGATACTTTACCGACATGGAGCGTACGATGTGGCCCTGGCGCGAATGGGTCATTCGAGCGTTCAACGACAACATGCCGTTCGACCAGTTCACCATTGAGCAACTCGCGGGAGATTTGCTTCCGGGCGCAACGTTGCAGCAGAAGATCGCCACTGGTTTCAATCGCAATCACATGGTAAACAATGAAACGGGAATCATTGCGGACGAGTTTCGAGTGGAGTATGTCGCTGATCGCGTAAAAACCACATCGACCGTCTGGATGGGATTGACCCTGGAATGCGCCCGTTGTCACGATCACAAATACGATCCGATTTCACAGGAGGATTACTACCGGTTCTTCGCGTTCTTCAACAATGTGCCGGAGAAAGGGCTGGATGGCGGACGAGGGAACGCGGCCCCCGTTCTCAACGTTGCTACCGCCGCGCAGACTGCAAGGTTGAAATCACTGGAGAAAAAGATCCAACTGGCCGAGCAGGAATTCAAATCGACGGAGGAACAGTTGCGCATTGCCCAGACGAAGTGGGAAGAGACCTGCCTGTCGAATTTGCCAAAGGCGACTGACGACGGACTCATCGCCCACTATGCGTTTGAAGGTGATCTCGTCGATTCGACCGGTGGTGGACGTGACGGCGCGAAGCAAGGGGAGGTCGGATTCAAGCCAGGCTATCTGGGAAACGCTGTGGAGCTGAGTGGCGGTTCAGCGATCGAGGTGGATGCCAATCTGCCGATTGGCAATGGGGAAGCCTTCTCGGCGGGTGCCTGGATTTATTCGACGGGTGGTGGCACGGCTTGCGTGATTTCGAAGATTGATGACGCCCATGGCCTGCGCGGATTCGATCTGGTTCTGCGGAAAGGGAAGGCCGTGGTTCACCTGATTCACCAATGGAACGGGAACGCGATCGAAGTGGCGACTGTCGAATCGGTTTCGGGAAGACAATGGCAACACCTCATGTTCACCTATGATGGATCGGGGCACGCCGCCGGCGTCTCAATTTATTTGAATGGGGACCGCCAGGCGCTGGAAATTCGACGCGATGCGTTGACGGGTTCGTTTGCCACAGCCGAACCTCTTCGAATCGGCCGTCGGCAAGCCAGCGCGTCGTTTCAAGGGCGGATCGATGACGCTCGAATTTACCATCGCGCCTTGGGGGAAACGGAAGTGCGAAATCTCGCAAGTGGTCAGTTCCTGCGGGGCGCAATGGCGGTGTCGTCAGACAAGCGTGACAAGTTCTTGCAGCAGAAATTGCGAGACTACTTTGTCTCACAGCACGCGGAGAACATACAGCGACAAGCAGTCGCGGAACTGGCGCGACTTAAAGGAGAGGCAGCGGATTATAAGGCCTCGTTGCCGATAATGATGGTCATGGCGGAAGAGCAAAAACCGCGGTCCTCATTCGTGCTCGAACGTGGCGAATACAATCGCCGGGGCAAGCTGGTTGAACCGGGTGTTCCCGCGAGTCTGTCGCCCCTGCCGGCCAACGAGCCGCCGAATCGCCTTGGTCTGGCCAGGTGGTTGATGGCTCCGGAGAATCCGCTGACCGCCCGGGTCATTGTTAATCGATACTGGAGCGAGATTTTCGGGCGCGGCATCGTCGCCACTTCGGAAGACTTCGGCAGTCAGGGTGACTGGCCGGAACATCCCGAGTTGCTGGACTGGCTGGCTTGCGAGTTTCGGGAGAACGGATGGAACGTCAAAGGATTGCTTCGACTCATCGTCACGTCGGCGATTTACCGGCAGACTTCGCGGTCCAATTCCGAACGCATCGCACTGGATCCGGACAACCGATTTCTGGCGCGCGGTCCGCGATTTCGGATGACCGCCGAAACCCTCCGGGACAACGCCCTTCGTCTCAGTGGTCTGTTGGCGGAAGTGATGGGAGGGCCGAGTGTGAAGCCGTATCAACCGGATGGCCTCTGGCGGGAGATGACCTATGACAGCGGTCTCTCCTATCAACCCGATCTGGGAGCGTCACTCTACCGGCGCAGCCTTTACACCTATTGGAAACGTCAGTCGCCGCCACCGAACATGTTGCTCTTTGATGCACCCACCCGGGAAACGTGCACCGTGGCGCGCACCCGCACGAACACGCCACTACAGGCCCTCGCGCTGATGAACGATCCGACCTTTGTGGAAGCCGCTCGAAATCTGGCGGGACGAATGATGCGAGAGGCAGGTTCACAGGCTGCGGCCCGCATCCGGCATGGTTTTCGTATTGCCACGGGGCGACATCCTTCGGCTGACGAACTTGGTATTCTTGAGCGAATCCACGAGAAGCAATTACCTGCGTATCGAGCCAACCCGCAAGCCGCGCACGATTTGTTGAACGTGGGAAGTACCTCGTGCGATCCGAGTCTGGATACGGTTGAACTGGCTGCCTTGACGGCAGTCGCAAACCTGATTCTCAGTCTCGACGAAACGATCACGAAATTATGAACATGCTGTCGCGACATGAATGGCGGGGAACCCGGAGGCAATTTCTCGGCCAGGGCGCCGGACTGGGCGTGGCGGCGCTCGCTTCGCTCATCAATCCGGGAGTCTTCGCCAATAGCGCGGCGGGCAGTGGTTCGGTCGTTCTGCCGCGCGCAAAAAGGATCATCTACCTGTTCATGCATGGTGGTCCGCCGCAGATGGAGTTGTTCGATCACAAACCGGGCCTGGATCAGAAGCGCGGAAGCGAATTGCCCGCCTCCGTGCGTGGCCGTCAACGCTTGACGGGGATGACGTCCGGTCAAAAAAACTTTCCCGTGGTTCCATCCAGCTTTCGCTTCGAACGGCATGGCCAATCCGGTGCCAGTATCAGTGAACTGATGCCCGGCCTGGCGGGCGTCGCTGATGATCTCTGCTTCATCAAGTCCATGCACACCGAGGCGATCAATCACGATCCCGCCGTGACCTATTTGCAGACTGGCCATCAACAACCCGGCCGACCGAGCTTCGGTGCCTGGGCAAGCTATGGCTTGGGCAGCGAGAATCAGGATCTACCCGCGTTTGTGGTTCTTCTTTCCAATGGCAGCGCTTCGCGGCCGACCGATCCGCTTCATGCGCGCCTATGGGGTTCCGGGTTTCTGCCTTCCAATCATCAGGGCGTTAAATTTCGATCCGGGAACGAGCCGGTACTCTACTTGTCGAATCCGCCCGGGATCGATGCCGCCAGCCGCCGCCGAATGATTGAAGGGCTGTCTGCTTTGAACCGAAAACATTTTCAGTCGTTCGGCGATCCGGAGATCATCACGCGAACGTCACAGTTCGAATTGGCTTCGCGAATGCAGATGTCCGTGCCCGAGTTGACTGATTTATCGAAAGAATCTGACGACGTCTTCAATCTTTACGGGCCGGACGCAAAGAAGCCCGGTTCCTTTGCCCGGAACTGCATCCTCGCGCGCCGTCTCGCCGAACGCGGCGTGCGGTTCATCCAGCTTTACCATCGCGGTTGGGATCAGCACTACAATCTCCCCACCGACCTGCGACTCCAATGCCGCGATGTCGATCAACCCTGCGCCGCCCTCGTGCGCGATTTGAAACGACGTGGTCTGTTGGAAGACACGCTGATCGTCTGGGCGGGAGAGTTCGGACGAACGATTTACAGCCAGGGCAATCTGGAATCCAACAACTACGGTCGCGATCATCACGGCGGTTGTTTCACCATCTGGCTCGCCGGTGGCGGCATCAAACCGGGGATATCCTACGGCCTGACCGATGAATACTCGTTCAACGTCGCCGAGAATGGCGTGCATGTGCATGACCTGAACGCGACGCTTCTCAACCGCCTGGGAATCGACCACGAAAAATTGACATTCAAGTACCAGGGCCGCAACTATCGCCTGACCGATGTGCACGGTAGTGTTGTGGACGGCTTGCTCGTGTGAGGCGAGGCGCGTCAGGTTGCTTTCGAATGGCGTTGCCCCGCGCGGCGGTTGGAGTTGGAATAAAATCTCCTTTCGATGGATTGGGGATTTGCTGTAAAAGGATGACGTTCGTTCACGGAAACAGAGCTTGAGTCACTCGGACGCTTTTTATCATGGCCTGCATCTATCTCGTTGTCATCGAGCCGCCGTCGGGCGGAAGGTTCGAGCATCACCTGAAGGTCGGTGATTACGTACTGGGTCGCGCGGAGGAGTCCGCCGATATCGTCGTGCATTCGCCTGAGGTGTCGCGCCGGCACGTGCGGTTTGGCCTGCGCGACTGGCATTGCACCGTCGAGGATTTGGGCAGCACATCGGGAACGATTCACAAGGGAGAACGGCTCACCAGTCAGCAGGTATTCTCCTGTCCGGTCGAGATTCAACTTGGAACGGTGCGGGTGCGTGTCGAGGCGTGCGATGTCAGCGGCAGCGCTACTCCGGGTGCCGATGCGGCCGGGCATTATTACAAGGGCCGCGCAATCGCCAAAGGCGGGATGGGTGAGGTGTTGGAAGCGAATGATCAGTTGCTGGGCCGCACTGTGGCGATGAAGATCATCCGGCAGGATATCGGCGATCCGGAAAGCGCGCGCATGCGTTTCGTCCGCGAGGCCACCGTGCTCGCCCGGTTGGAGCATCCAAGTATCGTGCCTATTTATGAAATGGGGAGGGACGGCATTGGGCAACTTTTCTACGCCATGAAGCTCGTTCACGGCGTGAACCTGAGTCACATTCTCAAACAGATCAGGGCAGGAGACACCGATACAATTTCGGAATACCCGCTGGCCCGGTTGCTGAATATTTTCCGCAAGGTTTGCGACGCCGTTGCCTTCGCGCACACGCATCAGGTGATTCACCGGGATCTCAAGCCGGAGAACATCATGGTGGGGGCGTATGGTGAAGTGCTGGTGATGGATTGGGGTCTGGCGAAGATTCTCGATGACGCGGCACAGCAGGCGGCTGAGCGAAACACCGTTGCGTTCAATCCGGAGGCGATGACAATGCCCGAAGGATTCCAGGAACTCAGCGAGAGTGAGATGGCCGGAATGACCGCGAACCTGACGGTCGATGGCGCGGTGATGGGCACGCCAAATTTCATGGCGCCGGAGCAGGCCGAGGGGCGCATTGCCGATCTCGATGCGCGCACGGACATCTACGCGTTGGGCGGCATCCTCTACAACCTCCTCACGCTACGTACGCCGGTGCAGGGGAAGTCGTTGAAAAAGGTGTTGTCAGATGTGCGCAGCGGCAACATCACGCCGCCCACCATTTACAATTCGCGGACCGGAGAGGCCGCGAAGTCCTTGCCCGACTGGGACGGCACCGCGGCGGCAGGGGAAAGCACACCGATAAAGCTCGCACATCTGCCGGGCGGACGGGTGCCATCCGCACTTTCAGCCGTGGCGATGCACGCGCTGGCGACTCAACCGGAAAACCGTTATCCGTCCGTGATTGACCTCGCCGAAGACATCGACGCTTACACGGGTGGTTACGCCACTTCCGCCGAGGCCGTCGGCACCCTCGGCCTGATCCGGCTGTTCATTGCGCGAAATCGGGTTCTGTCGGCGGCAGCCGCGATTGTTGTGCTGGTGACTTTGGGATTCATGGGGAAGGTCGTGGAGAGCGAACGTCGGGCGCAGACCAGTGCCACGGAAGCCGCCGCCGAAGCCAAGACAGCCCGCGCGGCGGAGACGACGGCACGGGCGGCGGAGGCCGTGGCCAGGGCGGAAAAGGAAAACAGTCGCAGGGCATTGGGTCAGGCGCAGATTGCCTTGGCGGAAGCCGCTTCGCGCGATGGCGATATCATCGGTTTGTTTCGGCATCTGGAAGCCTGTCCGGCCGATCTGCGCGAGACCAACTGGCAGTATCTCAACGGCAAGCGAAACACCTGCCTGGGGCAGTTGTCGGCGCAGGGCAGAGTGACCGGCCGGGGTTTTGCCTTTCGTCCGCGCACGTCGGGGAGCCGCCCCGAATTCGCGTTCATCAATGGTCCGCGTGGAATTGGCAGGGAAGTCGTGTTTCACGAGTTCGCCACGATGCGGTGGGTTCGAACCATAAACATCGGCAGGAAAACGGGGCTCATCGCGATATCGCCAGATGGCAGGACACTGGCAACAGGTGGCGACGGAGATCCCGTGAATCTTTTTGACATCGCCACGCAGGAACGGGCCAGAACCCTCAATCTGGAGTTCAATGGTTTCGACGAGATGAAGTTTTCGGCAGATGGCACCCGGCTGTTCTACAGGCGGCGGAGACCGGGAACTCTCTACTGCGCCGATGCAACCGATGGCCGGACCATCTGGAAGTACGACGCACCACTGGCTCAGTCTGCGGTGGACCCGCTGGGCCGCTACGTCGCCGTCCATCACATGGACGCTCTTCAGACGGTCAATTTGATCGACGTCAAGACAGGTAAACCGGTTCGCACGTTGGAGCCAGGGAACGACTTCCTCTGGCAACTGGCATTTTCCGATGACGGCTCGTTTCTGGCCGGTGGAGATTTTCAGGGGTATGCCTCGATCTGGGACCTGCAATCGGGTCAGCTTCGCAGCCGTGTTCGAGCCGGTGGCGGCCGCCTCACGAGTCTCGCTTTCACCCGGCAGAATCACTTGATCACCCTGTGCAACGAGACACAGAACAAGACGGATGAAACGCAGAAGCGATTGCGCCTCTGGATCGTGGCCGAAGGCACTGAAATCGATTCCCGGCTGGGTGTGCCGACGGACGCCGGACTATTCCTTCTCGAACCGACGACGGGCCGTCTGGTTTGCGATGGTGCTCGCATGACGCTGTGGCAGTTTCCGCTGCAGCCTGCGGATATTACGATCTCGCATTCGGGCGCCAGTGGTTACGTGGCCGCTTTTCTGGGTGATTATCATCTGCTCTGCCCCGGTGATCAACTGAGCGAATGGATGACGATGCGGGAACTGCCGGTCCACGGTGACCCACCCGTAGTGTGGCGTTCGCGAACCTTCCGGGACTCAAGGTCCTTTGCCGTCACACCCGATCAATCCGTTGCCGTGTTGGCAAGGGGAACCTCCATCGCCATGCTACGTCGAACCGGTACAAATCAACCGGTCATGGTTGAAGCACGCATCAAGCAGGCAGCGGTGGCGATCGGCGTTTCCCGCAGCGGCCGGCGGATTCTCATGGTCGATGGAAACCGGGTGCATCTCGCGGATCCGGAGCAGGTGGCACCCCTGAAAACGTACAAGACTCCAGGCAATGGGACGAGAATCGCCGGTAAATTTGCCGCTTTCATGAAGGATGATACACGGGTCGTGGCCGTGTTCAACGGCGCCATCAATACTGGACAATCGGAAAGCCTGACGTACTGCTGGGATGTGAAATCCGGAGAGTTGGTTATCGGCATCACCAACTATTCCAGGATCACTGCCTTCGCGGTTTCGCCGGACGGAAAAGAATTCGCAATCGGGACACAGGACAAACGGATCACCATCATGAATGCCGACTTGAAACCGGTCCGAAGTTTTCGCGCTCATGACCGGGCGGTTTCGGCGCTCATCTATCATCCCACTCTGCCATTGATCGCCTCGGGTTCCTACGACCTCTCGATCAAATTCTGGAATGCCCGGACGGGTTTGTTGCTGGGCACCCTTCTCGGCCCGGAGAAACGACTGGATGCGCTCAGCTTCAGTGTGTCGGGCAATCGCCTGGCCTGCGCCGCGCCGGATGGAAAAACGCGAGTGTGGGATTTCGACTCCCCGCACTTTGGAAAAATGATCGCCGAGGAACGAGGCGAATTATCGAAACCGTAGGCTGGAATGCGCATCCGCTTGGAGTCGATGAAGCGGGGCATTCATGCCGCAGAACCAGCCGTCTTCGACCAGGGACAACGACCTTCCTCGGCATCCGATCGTCGCAGAGTCCCAGTGTCTTTAATTTTGAGTCAACAGGCAGTCAAAAAAGCGATCAAAACCAATTCAACGTGGGCATCGTTGTTGATGCTGCGAATGAGATGATTCCTGTTTGGCCCAGTTTCCCGTTCGTGAATCTTTTCCCCCAGATTCCGGCTGACGAAGAGTGATGGTTCCATTGGCACGCAAATCACGATTTCACAAGGGGGACATCACCTGAATCATCGCGGACCAGTTGGCAATGCGGACGGCCTCTCTCACCCCGGTCTACGCTCAGTGATCTCCGTTGCCCGGGGCGGTGAAAGGCCCTATTTTAGGAACCGCCGTCGGCGTTGGTCCGATGTGGTTCGCAACGACTTTGTGAAATCTGATGTCGAAACCCTTCACACACATCTGTTTCGAATGCGCGAACGGCATTCCCTATGACAACGAAACCGCCGGGCGTGAAATAGGGTGTCCGTATTGCGGCAACCACATAAGGTTGGGCGAGTCGTCCGGTGCCGTCGCTGAAGAGGCCGAGGCCAGTCCATGGTCGCATTCGGACGAAGAGGACATGAGCGATGATTCGCAGAGAAGGGGCGTGCGTGCGTTCGCAATTATTATAGCGATACTGTTGGTTGCAGGCGGTGGCTGGGCGAGCTGGTGGTTTGGGTTCCGCCAGGTGCCGGTCGAGCCCGGAATCAAGTTGGTTGAATCCACGGTTGAGTCGGGATCGGAGCAAAACAAATCTCCGCAGCCTGAATCTAAACCGCCGTCGGTTGCCACGGAGACGAACGCGCCGGCGACTACGAATGCACCGCCCCCGGTTGACTGGCGAACCTTCATCGGAACCTATCGCCGTAATCCTTCCGAGAACAGTTCGCATACGGGAATAATCAGCTGGGTGGGACTGAGTGACAGCGGGAAGCCGATCCTGAAGTGGCGCAATCTCGCCGGAGCGGAATGGCCACTCTACCCGACCCCCAAATCTTGGAAGGTTCGTACAGGAAAAGGAAACCCTCACCTGAATACGGCTCAAGGCAATCACTTCGTATTTCGCCCGGGCGAAGGAACGAATCGAATCCCCGCCGGGTTTGAATTCAATCAGGGTTTCTTCATGCGCATCATCCTGGCGCGGTGAACGGACGCTCGATGATGCGTGATTCTCACGGTGTGCCGACCCGGTACTCGTCGTCGGCCAGAATGGGCGACTGGAAATCCAGACTCATCGGTTGCGGCGATACTTGCCCAACGAATATCGATTCAGGCCAGTAGCGGATTTCGAGTCAGGCTCTGGGCATCAATGGGACACCCTTCAATTAATTGCACCACAGACACCCGGGCGAGCCACATTCCGGCGGACGGGCGCGGGAATCCGAACCGAGAATACCGGGCGCAGGTCTTCCGACATTCCGGACAACCGACCATTCTGGACGGAGCTGCGTTTTTTCAGAACGTGCTTCCAAAAATATTGTCTCAGAACGATACTCGCCGCTCAGGGAACTCTTCGATTGGAATGAACGAACGAGACACCATCTCGCCGGGCCAACAAGCCTATTTTCAAACCACGCACTGGAGTGCTGTGCTGACGGCCGCTCGACCTTCCGAACCACGGGCATCGGCGGCGCTGGAGACGCTTTGTCGTAACTATTGGCTGCCGTTGTATCTCTACGTGCGCCGCAAGGGATTCAGCACCGAGGATGCTCAGGATTTGACCCAGGGATTTTTCGCCCATTTGCTCGGGACTGCCTGGTTGACCAAGGCTGATCGCGCCAACGGCAAATTTCGATCATTCCTGTTGGTATCCCTGAACAATTTCCTGGCCAACGATTGGGATCATCGCAACGCAAAGAAGCGCGGCGGAGGCGCCAGCCATCTGTCCATCGACGAGGAACTTGCTGAAAAACGCTTTCACAATGAACCCGCCTCCGGTGAAACGCCGGAGCATTTTTTTGATCGGCAATGGGCGGCGACCGTTCTGGAGCGCGCCATGACTCGACTTGCCGACGAAATGGCAGCATCCGGAAAGAAGCAGTACTTCGACAGACTTCGGGAGTTTATGGCCATCCGTGCGGCTCCTTCCGCCTACCACGAAATCGCCGGTGAACTCGACACAACACCAGCAGCGTTGGCGATGGCGGTCAGCCGGATGCGGAAGCGATATCGCGAGATAATCCGGTCGGAAGTGACCGATACCCTGGCTGAACCGGGCGACGCCGATCTTGAAATCAGGCATCTCCTGGAGGCGATTGCCTGACAGCAAGGTTTGGCTGTCGCTGAAACTTTGTTTTGTTCGTTAGAATGGGCCGGGAATTCTTTAGGAATGGGTGGAAGAAAACGTGTATCAACAATTCGTTTCGACGAACAGCCAATCATTTTTCATGGGAACCGGGAACGTACCTGCAAAGCTTTGTCGAGAGTGTGGAGGGCCGATTCCCTCTCAGTCTGCTCTCGGCGATGTTTGCCCGGCCTGCCTGGCCGGCTCGTTGATGGGCGATCCAACCGAGTTGCCAGGTGGCGGTTCAGCGTGCAAATCCGCTCCGATATTCAGGCCTGGAATGGAGCAGGAAAGACTGATCGGAAAGCGGTTCGGCAAGTACGAGATCATTGAGGAAATCGGACGCGGTGGAATGGGGGTCGTTTATCGCGCCCGGGAGGAGGAATTGAATCGCGACGTGGCGCTCAAGGTTTTCCCTTTGTCGGCCATGGACAATGCGGAAAGGCTGAATCGGTTTCAGAACGAGGCGCGTGCATTGGCGCGCGTTCGCCATCCGAATATCGTGGGCATTCACGAAACGGGAGTGCTGGACAGTCACCGTTTCATCGCCATGGATTTCATCGCGGGCCACGATCTCGCGCGGCGTATTCGTGGGGGCCTTCCCTCCATCGAACAAAGCGCGCGCTGGATGAAGAGCATCGCCTCGGCGACGGCGACTCTGCATGAACACGGCATTATTCATCGCGATCTGAAACCCTCCAACGTCCTGATGGATATCGATGGGAAACCTGTGCTGACCGACTTCGGCATCGCCAAGATTGTCAGCGACGACTCCAGCCTGACGATGACGGGAAGCGTCTTCGGCACTCCCGCCTACATGTCGCCCGAACAGGCGATGGAAAGCCGCGACGTCGATGAGGCCTCCGATGTGTACAGCCTTGGCGCCATTCTATACGAACTCCTGACCGGTCGGCCGCCGTTCAAGGCCGACAGCACGGTGGATCTCCTGCTCCTGGTCACCGACGCGGAACCGATTCCTCCCCGGAAACTCAACCCGGATGTCCCGATGGCGCTGCAGCAGATCTGCCTGCGTTGTCTGGAGAAGAAACCCGCCCGGCGATATCCATCGGCCGCAGCGCTTGCATCCGATCTCGAGGCCTACCTGTTGGGAGATGCCCCCGATACGCTCACCACGCACTGGATCGACGGATTCCAACGCCGAACCCGCCGACAGCCCGGTCTCATCATCCGCTGCGTTGTGTTGACCGTCGTCGCCGGTGTTCTCCAACTGAAACAGGTTGCGGCTCCAGATCTCGCGACTCCGGCAATTCACTATTCGGTGTTGAGTATCATCGCCATCTGGATCGCGTCCGCTTTTTTCTTCCAGCGACTGGCCACGGAAAAGCGATTTGCAGCCCAGGCCCGCCGCTGGTGGGGTGCCGCGGACGCCATCCTGTTCACCAACATTCTCGTTGTCGGCGAGCAGGCTTCCGGACCGGAGCTGATTGGATATCCGCTGCTGATTGCGGCCATTGGGCTCACCTTTGATACGGAAGCCGTAATCATCACGGGTGCGTCGAGCGTTCTTGCCTACCTGTATTACCTGTCATTCCAGGACTTGGAGCGTTCCACCGTCCACCTCCATCTTGTCTTTTTGATTGGACTGATGGCACTGACCTTTTGCATCCATTTTCAAATCCGTCGTGTTCGAGCATTGAGCCGATACTACGAGAATTAACGCCCGGACTGACCCGGCGCGTTGGAATCGTCGCCGGCTACTTTTGGTAGCGTGTATGGACACTTTGTTGAACTTCCTTTCCCTGGTTTGGCCCTACCTGTTGGTGGGGGCGATACTCGCCCTTGTTGTGTCCGCCCGCCGCTCGATGGCGAGGCGCGGGCAGGATTTCCGGACGTTTGCCCGACGGGTTGTCACCTTCGATAATATCGGTGTGGCGCTTTTCGTCTGGGCGGCGGCAAGCGTGGTTCTCTGTGCGTCCTTGCAGAGCGTTTTGTCGAGCCAATCTGAGGCCCTGTTATTTATCTATGCTGACTTGATCCCAAGCCCCTTGTTTTTGATCCTGAATGGGATCGCATTGAAGCGAAACCTTTCCGGCCCAAAGGCGACCGGAAGCCATTGGAGCGTGAGGGTGATGCTGATTCTTGGTTTTTTGTTTTGGGGCCTCGTGTTTTTGTTCTTCCTCGCAACGGGGTTTAGGCCAGGCATGCTTTTGATGTGATGGTGAGGATCTCGCTGCTGATTTGAACGTACGCAATTCAAATTAACCCGTTAAACGAACGAATGTCTGACGCAAAAGCATGCCCCCAGTGCGGGAGTGAAATGAGTCCGTCCGAACTCGACGGGCTTTGTATGGCCTGCGTGGCGAAGATGGGCTTCAGCGAGGCGGAGATTGGAATCGATCCCCGGCCCGATGATGGTCCGGTGAAATCCGAGGTGCCCCGGAAAATCCGCTACTTTGGTGATTACGAAATTCGCAGTGAGGTTGCCAGGGGAGGGATGGGAGTTGTCTATCGTGCGCGGCAGATGACGCTGAACCGGGATGTCGCGCTCAAAATGGTAATGGGTGGCGTTCTGGCATCTGAAACGGAGGTCCAACGTTTCCGCACCGAGGCGGAAGCGGCTGCCCGGCTCGATCATCCCAATATCGTGGCCATCTACGAATTCGGTGAGCATGAGGGTTGCCAATACTTCACGATGAAGTTCATCGAAGGCGGCAGCCTGGCTCAACGGATCGGGGAATACACCGGCCATCAGCGCGCCGCTGCCGTGCTGATGGCCAAGGTTGCGAGGGCGATTCACTATGCTCACCAACACGGCGTGCTCCATCGTGATGTCAAGCCGGCCAACATCCTGCTCGACGAATACGGGGACCCGCACGTGACCGATTTCGGGCTGGCAAAGATCGTCGAGGACGAACGCAATCTGACCCTGAGCGGCGCCGTGATGGGGTCGCCGGCCTACATGGCGCCGGAACAGGCGGAAGGCAGCAGCAAACGGATCAGTGCCGGCACCGATGTCTATGGCCTCGGGGCAGTTCTTTACCACCTGCTGACTGGTTCCCCACCTTTCAAAGGGAAATCAGCGATGCAGGTGGTTGCCAAAGTGATTGATTCCGCACCGGCCTTGCCGTCCTCATTGATGCCGAAATTGGATGAACAGCTCGAATCCATCTGTCTTCGCTGTCTGGAGAAGAATCCTGCGAGCCGGTATTCATCCGCGGCGGGACTGGCCGATGATCTGGAGCGATGGCTGCAAGGTGAACATCGGGAATCCTCGCGCGCGCCGTTCGCAGCTCGGTTGCGGAACAGGATTCGCCGAAATCCCGTCGTGGCCGGTTGCCTGGCTGTCGCGGTATTGGCTCTTGGGATGGTTGGATGGAAGTATCTTCCAACCGGCGGCTGGCTTGGGAAACGCGGGGAAATCTTAAAAGCCGGGGGCATGGCTCCATCGAAACAAGTGAGTCCGTTTGTGGGAACGAACGCTCAACTTCGAGCCAGATGGACCAACAGCCTCGGAATGGTCTTTGTGCCTGTGCCGGGAACGGAAGTGCAGTTCTGCATCTGGGAGACCCGGTTTCAGGATCACGGAACGTTTGCGAAGCAGACGAGCCGGGCGGTGAAATTGCCTTCGCTCGAAGGCCCGACGTACCCGGCAGTGAATGTGTCGTGGGGCGAAGCAAAGGAATTTTGTCAATGGCTGACCGAGAAGGAACAAAAGGCCGGATTGCTCGCGAGCGATCAATTGTATCGGCTACCTACGGATGAAGAATGGAGCCGGGCGGTGGGCTTGACGAGTGAAAGCGGGTCAACGCCGGTGATGCGAATGGCCGCAGGAATCAAAGGTGTCTATCCCTGGGGAACGGGGTGGCCGCCGCCTCGGGGCGCAGGGAATTACGCGGAGAGTCTGAACATGGATGATTTCGAGCGCACCGCTCCCGTGGGCTCCTTTGATGGGAACGCTTACGGAATTCATGACCTGAGCGGCAATGTATGGGAGTGGTGCGAAGACAGTCCCGGCGACAGCGGTCGCAACCGCCGTGTGCTGCGCGGTGGATCCTGGAACTGCGACCGTCCCGCCGATCTGTTGTCCTCCGGCCGCTTCATCAAGGAGGTGCCGTCGACGCCCTACGATCACATTGGGTTTCGAGTTGTGCTGGCAATCTTTGATTCGGAACTCGAAAGAAACCTCCGTCGGACGTCTCAGTCGGCCGTGGAGGACGGAAGCGTCCGGGCAATCGTCCCCGGCGGTCTGGCATCGTGCCGGCAGTTGCTGAAGAAACAGGGCGGTGACGAAAACAAGTTGTACGTCCACGGCGGAATACTTTGTTACGACGAAATCGACGGACTTAATCTCGATCCGTTGAAGGGGGTTCCCTTGAATTCGCTCCACTTTGTCGGATCCCCGACAGCTGATCTGAAACCAGTGGTGGGGATGCCGTTGTATAATCTCAATCTGCATTCCAGTCCGAATCTCACCGATTTGTCCCCAATCCGCGCGTTGCAATTGCGAAAGCTCACGCTTGATGGGTGTACGAGTATTCGTGATTTTTCCGTGCTGTCAGAATTGAATCTTGAGTCGCTTGACCTGAAGGGGACCGCCATTGCTGATATTTCAATCGTCATAGGAAAGAACCTGAAGTACCTCCGGCTTGAGGAATGTCGCCAGATCAAAAGTCTGCTGCCGCTGAAAGGACACAACTCGATCGAGACATTGATCGTTCCGATGAACGCGCCCGACATGGAAGCATTACGAGGTCTGCCAAAGCTCAAGATGATTGGTTTCACTGAAGAAGGCTTGAAGGCGCCCAAGGATTTCTGGGCGGAATACGATTCGAAGAAAAAAGACCGTTAGAATACCGGCTGAATGCTTTTGTAGTAGGGGAACAACGAAGAACATGGCCAAACCACAGTCCAAAAACTTTTTCACCATGAGGCAAACATATTGCGCCACCGAGCGGGTCGATAACCACCGCAATGCTCCAATCGTTCGAATCACGCTCGCAGTGACTGTGTTCATGACCGCCTGCACTGCGGAACCACTTCCGCCCGCCAGGAGCAAGCAACTCTGTTACTCGATCGTACAGGATATTGATCGCGCCATGCGCGAATGGGCCCGGCGCTCGAAACCGAAGATTGGTCAGAAAATTGATTTGGAAGTACTGGCGCCCTTTCGCAGGCGAGGTCTGCCGGTAGTCTGTCCGATTGGAGGGGAAATCACCGTGAGTGAATATGGCGATCTTCCGGTCTGTAGCCTGCCGGAACATCAGCACAGACCATGGCGCAGCCTGCCGCCACAAATCGCCATCAAGCATCGTATCGGTGAATTGGAATCGAAAGACAGCAAACAGATTCTCCGGGCATTCAACCAGATCGAGCGCTCCGCCTATGCGAACACCAACGGGGCGGTCTTGTTACCGCACATGCTTGATGCGCTCGACGCAATGGCGCCAACCATCGAGGACGTGGAACGATACATCGTCAAATACCCGCGGGAAATCATGGGTTCGATGAATCCGGTTAACACAATGACGAAGTTTTCAAGTAACTCTGTTCCCATTCTGCTCTCTGCTGTGACGACTCGTACTCGTTCCAATCTGACGCGCCGTGTTTGCTTCGAGGCGTTGACCAGAATGAAGTTCCCCGGCCACAAGGATGTCATAATTGCCGGCTTAACCAACGACGTGCCGCTGGTCAACGTATTGGCGATGCAAACCTTGAGGCGTCACCCGGATTACGTTGAAGCGGCCGGGGATTTGGTTTCGAACAGCATGAAGCAGGTTTTACACAAACTGCATCCGGATGATGTGCAATGGGCGATCATCCCATTCGGCTATTTGAAGCTCGAAGTCGGGCAATTCGTTCCGGATTTGGGCAGGATTATTTTTGCCGAACCGGATCCGTCCGTTGAAACCAAGAATCAGACGCGCATTTCCTCCGGCGCGAGTCTTTTCGCCCGGGCCAAGCCGGACGCCAAACGTGCAATTGGTGCGATGGCAGCACAGTATTTTCGATCGAACTCAGCTCATCAACGCAGGGCTGCCGCAAGCGTCTTAAGGATTATCGGCGGCGAGGCAAAGGAATGGCGCAACCTTCTCGTTTCGGGCGTCGACGACGACGACGAGCAGGTGCGTCTCAATTCCTTTCAGGCGCTCAGGAACCTCGACGAGGAACCGGACACTTGGCTGGCATTGAATCAACGGAAGCTGGCCGACAACAGTCATTCGATCCGAAGACTCGCTTCGCAACATCTTGCGCAGATCGTCGTCACGGATTCCCAGCGGATACTGCCAATTGTTCTGAAACTCCTCTCGGACACCAACCACCTGGTGCGCATTGGAGCCTTGGAAACCCTTGGAATGATGCGTCCGCCCGCTGGCAGTGCCCTCCCGTCAGTGGCAAGTGCGTTGAACGACAAGCACCCGCTCGTCCGGTCCTCAGCAGTTGCAACCTTGGGGAAGTACGGTGATGCCGCCCGCACCAGTATTCCGGAACTTCTGTCCCGGTTCAAAGCCCCGGATGAAACGGCCAAGGCAACCTTCCTGACAGCGCTCGGTCAAATAGACCCTGAGAATGCTTCTGTCATCGAAGCCGGCATGGCTGGTCTGGAATCTGACAGCAAAGCCACTGTGATCGCAGCGGCAGGCGTTCTGAGCCGCACGAAGGCCTATCTTGCCCCTCACGTTGATCGACTTTTGCACCTGATGAAGGACCGGCAGAAGCGCACTGACGGCAAGATTCCATACCTGCTCCAAAAAGTGGGGCCGGAGGCACTGCCGAAACTGATCTCGGCGCATCAGCAAGGCCCGGAGAACCTGAGTTGGGTTGTCATCAATGTCGTTGGTTCGCTTCGTGGGCATGATGTGGAAGTCCCACCAGAAGTGGCAAATCAACTCGCGCCGTTGTTCACAGAATGGTTTGAGTTCAATACCAAAGTGGCTGTTTTTCCTCCGGATGCAGTCAGACCGCGCATTGCTGCGGCTTTTCCGGCATTGGGTAGGATTGCGGCGTCTGAGATGGCGTATCTTCTGAGCATTCAAAAATCCAAATCGGGAGCCAGTGCCTTCTCTAATCGATACGACCAGGATCTCCTCCGGAGAGCATTCAAGAAACTGACCGAAAAGTATCCTGATGTTAAGCTGGTGGATCTTGCGGCGAAAACAAGAGTTCCGGTTGAATGGAAAAAGTTTCTCGGCACGTATCGGCGCAATCCGTATGAGAACACCTGGCACGAAGGTGTTCTCAGTTGGGTCGGGATGAATGCAAAAGGATTGCCCGTGCTGAAATGGCGCAATATGGCCGGCATAGAATGGGAGCTTCTGCCTGAGCCGAATTCATGGAGAATGAAAACCGGCACGGGAAATCCGTACCAGTCGAAAGGCTATCCCGCTGCCCTGGAATTCCGGTTCCGACCACAAACCGATCAAAATCGGCCACCGCACGGATTCCAGTTCAACCAGGATTATTTTGTACGAATTGATCCTATGGTCATGCGTTTCTTGGGGCTGTTGGGGAAGACTGCAGGGCGACCAACCAACACGCAACCGCAACCGAAGAAAGCTCCCCCGTCTCCCAGTCCATCAAAGGAGCAGTTGGAACGAATCTGTTTTCAGAGTCTCAATTCCATCGACCGTGCAATCGTGAAATGGGCGACAAGCAACAAGATCAAACCTGAATCGCCGATCGACCGGCGTGCGCTGCTCTCCCACCTCTCTCGCTCCCTCATGCCCAAGTGCCCGTCGGGTGGCGCCTATGAAACCACCGTGGCAGGCGAAGTGCCGACCTGTTCTGTTCACGGCAGTTCCACACCGAACCGAAAGCGTTCGCCCATCAAATTATTGGACATGTGTATCGCCAACATGAAACAGATTGACGGTGCCACGCAGCAGTGGGCTTTGGAAAACAAGAAACTTTCGGGCTCTGCGGTTGATCGGAAGCAAATGCTATTCTATCTCAAGAACGGACAAATGCCGGTTTGTCCCTCTTCCGGTACGTATGTCCTTGCAAACATCAATGCCAGTCCATCGTGTTCGGTTCATGGGAGCCTGGGCACGGCAATGAAGGTCTCCAAACAACAGGGGAATCTTCCATAGTTCGTGGAGTGTGTCGGGAAATGTTGTGCCGGTTACGAATTCATGAAAAATAAGATCTGTTGGAACTTCGCCTGAATGCTTTTGTTGAAAAGGAACAGCAAAGCCATGGCCAAACAGTTGAAACATTCCTGCCACCATTGTGGGAACGTCATTCCCCACGACGATGACGTGGTGGGGAACGAAGTGACTTGTCCCCACTGTGCGAACACCACCGTTCTGGGAAATGACTATTCGGGCCATATGGGGAACGCAAATTCCAATCCATGGGATGAAGATCCGTGGGAAAAGCAGATGGAAGAAGTCGCGAAAGAAGAAACCCAAGATCGCGAGCAACTGGTGGTCAGGAAGTGGAGCGACAGCGTGGTTGGCACGGTGTGGGGCGGGGTTTGTTTCCTGCCGATCATTGTTCTTCTGCTTTGGGGATTCGCGAGTGAGGAATATGGCCACACGCTCAAGGAATTCAGCGAGAAAGTCGTTCCCCCGGGCACCAATGGCCTTCCGGGCATCATCGGGTTCCTGTTTATTCTGCTCCCCACGGTGGTGGTGGGGACTGTGCGTATCGTTCTGGCCCTCTGCTACAATCCATTTACCTATCTGATTTTTTGCAGTTGCCTGGGATTCGGCGCGTTGGCCGGTTGGTTCGTTGCAACCGTTTGGAATCCTCGGGTTGAGCTTCTGCGTGGGTTCGCCACGGTATTGCTCGGCTTCACGCTTTCGTTCGGGTTCGTCCAAATGGTACTGGCCGAAAAGTGGAGGAACTTCAGCGCGAGCAAGATATCCGGACAGAGGAACCTCAAGGTACCTCAAAAGCCGGCTCCGAACGAATTGCCAAAGTCGACTCCCGGCGCGCCACCCGGTGTGCCCACCAAGGTCGCCCCGCAGAAGAAGCAGGCTGCAAAACCAGCGACCGCCATCGATTGGCGTGTCTTTATCGGAACGTACCGTCGCAATCCCTACGAAAACACGTGGCATGTGGGAACCATCACCTATGTCGGCATGAGCGGCAGTGGAAAACCGATGCTGAAATGGCGAAATCAGGCAGGCATGGAATGGCCACTCTATCCCACACCGGATACATGGAATGTTCGCACCGGCAAGGGAAATCCTTATCTGAACACGGACCAGGGCAATCATTTCGAATTCCGCCCGGGCCAGCATTCCAACAGCCCACCGGTTGGGTTTCAGTTCAACCAGGATTTTTTTCAACGACTCGTCGTGCCCGCCCAGGGGGGAGCGAGATAGTTGGGCAACTCGATCCTGTGTATAGTCTCAATCAAGGCGGGAGACATCGGGGACCATGATGATGCAGAAACCAGAATCGATTGTGAAAAGCACGCCTATGCGAATAGTCTTCTGGTCACCACCGAGCGCTTGAATGCCCAACCATCACCAAAAGAAAGCTGATGCCTGATTCAATACCCCAAACCTGTCCAAAATGCGGCCGGCCGCTTTCGGTTATCGGTGCCGGCACGGCAAAGTTTTTCGTTTGTGCTCCCTGCAATGTCACGCTTTCGCCCGATGACCAGGATTCGGAGCCCTCGACTGCACCGATTGTGCTGGGCACCGATACGTCGCCGACCATTCCGCCAAACGGAGCATTCTGCTTCCCGTCTCTTACGCGCTGGGCGGCACTGGCAGTTGCGATGATCCTCGGACTCGCATGGATCTTATGGATTGGCATGCAGTTGAGCAGATTCTCTTCTCAAGGCGCCGGAATCGGGATTTTCGGTCCACCTTTTACCTTGTTGATTTTGTCGGGAAAGGCAGCGCAATGGAGTATCGCCGGCTTTTTGATGGTGTTCGTCGCTCAACGCGTAAAACAACCAAAGGATTTGCTGCACCGAGTCCATCTGGCGGCGTTATTGAGTGTCGCCGCGTTGGTGGCCAATCAGTCAGGCCTTTCGCTTCCGCTTGGGTTTCCTAGCCAAACCCTTCGTTATGCCGAGTCGGCAGGTTTCATCGCCTTTCTCCTGACGTTCGGGCTGCAGAAGGTCGATCCGGTCGCCAAGCGGCGGCCCCGCGTGCAACATCTGGCGATCTGGACGGCCGCGTTCATAGCCTTGGCATCTGTCGTTGGTTTCGCTGGATTGCCGGGATTTGTGTTGAGCGGTGCGTTCCTGTTGGCCCAAGGGCTGCAGGTCGTTTTCTTCTTCAGTTGCTTTAGGGAGCGACTCTCGATTCCCACCGCCATTCCTGAAGTGGGAGGTGATGCAGCGGCTGCACCGAAACCATCCTGGGGCCGGCAGGCACTCGTCACCTCCATTTTTACCGGTGGAAGTATCCTTTGCTATGTTACCGCCTTGGCCAGCCCCGCCCTTGAAGGAGATGGCAGTCGAAGCGTGACGGGCCTCACCTGCCTTCTCTTTGGATGGATGAGTCTGGGCGACAACCAGGCATGGTTTGCGAATTTTTGCCTGTTCCCCGCTCTTTTCCTCTTAATGGCGCGAGGCTTGAGTGAACCACCCGCGAAGCGGCAAACCTGTCCCTCGTATTTTTTGGTCGTCATCCTCGCGGGATTGGCACTCGCCCTGTCGCTTGGAGCATTGGACATGAAGGGTTTCGCCGTGCCCGTCGGTTGGGGGGGGCAGAGCAGCAATAAATGGCCGATAACGTCCATCGGACCCGGTTGTTATCTGTGGATCGCAAGCATCCTTTTCATCGGAATGGGGGCTGTTGTTCTGATTCTAAGGGACCTATTGAATCTCAAGTCGACGGGCAGGCGAAGTTTGCTGGTGCTCGGCGGCGTCTCTGCAGTGGCGCTGTCTGTGGCGAGCCTCGCCAAATATGAAAAATCCTTACTGACAAAAAACCGCTATCGCAATGTTCCGTCGCAGCCCCAGGGTCGATCAGCCGCCCAAGGCGGAGTGAGTCGCCGACCGAGCCCGACTGCTTCTTTCACCGGCAAAATCCCAACACTCTCTGTTGCTCAATTCACCAATGCGTTTCTGCCCACGAACGGACTCGTGGCGTGGTTTCCTTTCAACAGTACCGTTCTGGACGAGAGTGGAAACGATCTTCATGCGACCAATCATGGCGCCCGATTCGTGGCCGATCGCTTTGGCATCGCGGAGCGGGCATTGAGGTTTGATGGAAAACAATATGTCGATTGTGGCACGAACCGCATTTTCGAACTGGGTGAACAGGGCACGCTGGCCTGTTGGATGCTTTCGTTCCAACCAACCGGCCCGCTCATTGGCAAAGATCCATTCCGGTATCACGACGACGTCCAGCTCGGCATCGATCCCCACGATCGCGCCCGGGGCAAAATTGCCTTGGCAATGAGTCCGAAGCGCGAGGAAAAGATACACGTCGCCACCGGGCCAACTGCCACGCCCGGTCGCTGGTATCACGTGCTTGGCCAATGGGACAAAAACGGTTATCGCCTGTTCATCAATGGGAAGCAGGTCGCCTCGGGTTCTGGAGCCCACAGTGTTCATGCTGCCGGCCATCCGTTGTTAATCGGCCGCTTTCAGACCAACCGATTCTTTCGCGGAATCATTGACGATGTCGCCATCTACGATCGTGCGCTGAGCGGCGATGAAGTGGAATCACTTCATCGCTATTCTGAATTGGCCCTATGGCGGCACTCGCTAATGGAACATGGAATTGATTCGACGAAGTTGTCCTTCAACGGATCAAAATTGGAATTCGGCCTTGTTGATGGCCATGATTTACGCCCATTAACGGGAATCCCGCTCAATAGACTCTATTTCGTCGGGTCGCCGGTCACGAATCTGACCCCACTCGTTGGCATGCCGCTTGAGCACATCAATCTGCATGCGAGCCCGAAATTGAAGGACTTGTCCCCCCTCAGTGAACTGCCACTCAATTCCCTGATTCTCGATCGATGCACAGGCATTCTGGATTTGTCCCCTCTCAAGAACTTGAAGTTACGAGAACTTGATTTGAACGACATGCTGATCGCCGATCTTGCCCCTATCGGACAAATGAAGGTGACCTTCCTTCGGCTCGAAAACTGCCGCCAGATCGCAACCCTCAAACCGTTGCTGGGAAACACATCAATCGAAACCTTGGTCGTCCACACCGATGTTCCCGACATCGAAGTGATCCGATCTCTCCCCAATCTGAAGAAAGTCGGATTCACCTCAGCCAAACTGAAAACGCCGGAACAATTCTGGGAAGAATACGATTTGAAGAAAAAACATTAGAGCCGACCGTCAATGCTTTTGAAGGTTGGAAAGGTGAAATATGGCAAAGCCGGTTACACACATTTGTCACGGGTGCGGGAATGGCATTCCGCACGATGCTGAAGCAACAGGTAAGACTGTTTCGTGTCCGTATTGTGCAGTAGCGACCGAACTGGGAAAAATCTACCCGACATCTGAAATGTCCCGTGCGAATCCATGGGACGAGAGCGAGGAAGCCTCCCCGGAACAAACAGCTGAGATAACGGCACAAGGTTACCAATCCCCCCCTCCCCTTCCAAGGAAAGATGCCGATTCCACCGCTGACGTCGGCGAATCTGAGCAATCAATTCGTGGCCGCTCGGTGCGCAAGCGCGAACAGCCCGTAAAGGCTAACACTGAAGGAGGATCCTTGTTATTTCTTAGAGGATTCTTGTTAACGCTTTTGGGCATGGCTGCTGGGTTCGCTCTGGGTTTTAACTACCAAGATTCGATAAGCCCTGCTGTTACTAATCCGAGCACCGGGGAGCTGAACCCCGTCTTAATGGCCTTCAACGTGTTTGTGGGGTGTTGCGGAGCGGCTATCGGAGGAGTCATTGGGATTTTGTCACACTTGGTTTTGAAAGAATTTACAAAGCAGGATAAGGCGGGAGGCGGTATTGCCATCAGCCTATCCGAGATAATCGTCATTGCCGTCATGATCGCGGGCGTAATCTTTTCCACGCAGTTCGAATTCAAGGGACGTAGCGGCGCCAATCCGGTCAAGGTGGCAAAACTCGAACACGTCGTTTCAACGAATGAGACCAAGCCGAACAAGCCGGTGGTATCTCAAACGAATACCGACCCGACCAATCCGGAACTGGTCAGGTGGCAAAACAAAATGACCAAAGAAGGTCTCGAGAAGGTGAACCAGCTGCCAATTCCAATTCAATTGGCCTTGAAGGGGCGGGCCACCAAGGATGGGCAGGGAAACATTTCGATGAGTTTCCGGGAGTCCAAGATCGACGACCTTTCAGGGATCAATGCCCTGCCCGTGACCGAACTCGATTTGGACTTGACCGGCATCCGGAACCTGAAGCCCTTGGAGGGCCTAAAGCTCCGGGTCCTGAAGCTTTACAATACCAGGGTGACCGACCTTCGCCCACTTTCGGACATGCCCTTGAATGTCCTGTTCATTAACAGCCCCGTCGCCGACCTGGAACCGCTGCGCGGAATGCCCTTGACAAACATGGCGGTCGTTTCGTCTGCAGTTGTGGATATCAGACCGTTGGCAGGAATGAAATTGAACAAGCTGTGGATTGCGAGCGATCGACTTGTGAGTCTTGCCTCCTTGAAGGGACAGCCGATCGAGAATCTCGAACTGGGTTGCCCGTCGATTTCGGATCTGTCGCCTCTGCTGGAATGCAGGCAGCTAAAGCGGTTGACGATTCACCCCAACCTGAACAAACGCGCCGGGATCCTCCTCCGTCATCCGTCATTGACCAACATTGTGAATTAGTAAGCACACGGACGATTGGGAAAAGGCCCCATACGTCGAAAAGTTCCAGACAAAGTATCACTCTCAACATCATCGACCGAATGATTAAGTTGCTACCTCTACTTGGCCTCGTTTTCTATATCGTGGCGGTTTCCCGTGCAGTCCCTTGTGCAAAAGAACGAGGTCTCAAGCCTCTCCACATCTGGCTGGCCGCCATCCCGCTATGGTTTTTCAATCAGGTAATTGCGGGTCCGCTGATCTTGGTTCCAATCCTAAGACTTCTAGGACCCCTTGCAGGTCTGTTCTATCACTCGCAGTTTTGGCAGGGGCTATTGGTTTTCTTGCTGATCCGGATCTTTCGCCGCCCTCGGAAAGAGGCCGATTCCAGCACTGACGTCGGCGAATCTGAGCAGTCAGTTCGTGGCCGCTCGGTATTCGTTCAGATGTCGAGAGGCGTCTTGTTGGGCGGGGCCGCTGGAGTAGTGGTGATATTGATCGCCGTCTCGCAGATGTTCGGTGCTGATGCGGGCGGGTTTATGATTGTCTTCGGAGGACCCCTGCTCGTGTTGGCAATCATCGGCGCTTCAGCGTACTTGGCAATCGGACGGTTCACGAACGGAAGCAGACGGTCTCGTCGCCCGGCGACCGGGTTGCGATGGATCGCCGCACTGTTGCTGGTATTTGGAATCGCCTACGCCGCGTCGCTATTCAATCGGCCCAGAGCGAATCTGCCCAAACCCGTGGCCAGTGCAAACGCCGAACGAAGCCAGTGCCTGAAACATCTCAAAGAAATCGTGCTTGCCTTCAAGATATTCGCGGAGAAAAACGATGGTCGGTTCCCCTTTGAATTCGAAGGCCCACCGGGAACAAAACCGTTTGTCAAACGTGATTCCAACGGCGACGAAATCGATCCCTTCCGCCATTTCTTGACGCTGAGCAACCAACTCGGTTCAACCAGGCTACTCACCTGTCCCAGTGACAAATCACGGAAAATGGCGGCCGATTGGACCTCGTTCCGTTTGGCTAACATCACCTACAAACTCCGAACCGGTCCGCAGGTCAACGGGATGCAGAATAACCAGAACGTGCTGATGTGGTGCCCGATTCACTTTACCCGCGCCTATTGTGACAGTTCGGTCGGGCTGGGAAATCAGAGGCAGTTACTTGAAGCCATCGAGGCCGGAAAGAAGGCAAGTGTCAAACCACGCCCGGTGGATCGATCGCCAAACAAATCGAAGGCTCTCGCTTCCAATTCTCCGCCCTTCCAAGAGCGATCCGACAATCCCGCCACGCCGAATCGGGTCACAAAGCGAAAGGCGAGGGCGAATCCCCGGCCTACTCCAGAGCCACTCTGGCAGGGGAAAATTCCGACCATTCCAGTCCAACAGTTTACCAACGCTTACGCTCCAACGAACGGTCTCGTCGCGTGGTATCCCTTCAACGGCAATGTGCAGGATGAGAGCGGGAACGAACGCCATGCAACCAATCGTGGCGCGCGGTTCGTGCCAGATCGTTTTGGCGTGTCCGATGGGGCGCTGAGATTTGACGGGAAACAATTTGTTGATTGCGGGACCAACAGCGTTTTCGAGTTGGGTAAACAGGGCAGCCTGGGATGCTGGATGTTACCGTTTGAAAGAACCGGCCCCTTGGTCGGCAAGGATTCCCTAAAGTTTCACGACGACATCCAGTTGGGAGTCAATCCCCACAACAAGGCCCGCGGGAAAATCGCGATGGCAATGAGCCCGAAGGAGGGCGAGCAAATCCGCCTTGCAACGGGCCCGGAAATCACGCCGGGCAAGTGGTATCACGTGCTGGGCCAATGGGACACCAACGGCTTTCGCCTGTTTGTCAATGGGAAGCAAGTCGCCGAAAATACCGGTGACTATCGGGTTCATGCCGCTGGACACCCGCTGCTCATTGGGCGCTTTCAGACCAGTGAATACTTCAAAGGAATCATCGACGATGTTGCCATCTATAATCGGGCGCTGAGCGGCAACGAAGTGGAATCGCTTCATCGCTATTCCGAGTTGGCCCACTGCCAGAGCAGGCTGGAAAAGCAAGGTCTCGATCAGGTGAATCAATTGCCGACAAAGCTGCAATTGGCATTGATGGGCCGGGTATCCAAGGACGCAGGCGGGAATCTGTCCATGAGTTTCAAGGATTCGAAAATACGCGACCTCTCCGGCCTCAACGGACTGCCGTTGACACGCCTCAATCTGGATGGAACCGGTGTTGCCGACTTGACTCCGCTGACGGGGTTGCGACTTCGTGAACTCAAACTCTGGGGAACACAGGTGACCAATCTGCAGGCGCTTTCGAAGATGCCAATCAATGTCCTTTTCGTCGCCAGTCCGGTTGTTGACCTGGAACCCCTTCGGCACTGCCCGTTGGAGAATTTGTGGATTCTTTCGAAGAACCTCGCGGACATCAGCCCGTTGACGGGAATGGAGTTGAACAATTTGTGGATTGGGAGCGACCGACTGGAGGATATTTCCGCATTGAAGGGACAGCCGATCGAGATACTCCGGTTGGACGGGTGTCCGTCCATTGCGGACTTTTCGCCTTTACTGGAGTGCAAGCGGCTGAAGCGCCTGAAGATTCATCCGAAACTGACCAACCAAATCGAATTCCTCCGCGCGCATCCGCCATTGACCGACATTGTCAACCAATAGCAGAAGAAGGCCAACGCAAGCGGCGATGGCGAACAACTTGGTTTTCTTGAGTAGTTTCATATGTATGTTTTTAGTTTCGGTTGGTTTTTTTCAGTTTATTGTATACGAGAAAGAAAAAGGAGATCCCAAACAAATTGAACAGGATCATCAACGGCATCCCCCATGTTGATTTCTTGCTCAATTCATTTTTGACCAGCGCGTGCTGCTCAATCAATGACTTCAGAATGTTTGGCGCCGTTGCTCGGGTTGGCCAACTATTGCTCTCGATGACATAGCTTTGTCCTCCACGAGGCAAATAACGATAATCTCGAACGTGTGTTTGTCCGGTGATTTTTGGCAGAATCAAGGATGCGTCCGGTAATTCGTGGATAATCTTGTTTGTCACCGTGCCCCAAATACGCATTTCCAGATACGTGGGAACATTGGTCGGCGTTACTGCCCACAAATTCAATCCGTAGTGACTCGAGGTAAATTTGTCCGGTATCAACGCCCGGCCTTCCTTGGTGATATTCTCGGCAAGGATCTCTGTTGCCACCAAGCCGTGGGCTTCTTCGGCATTGGGGATCGGAAAATCAACCAAAGTCTTCTTGTCCGCCGCCCACGTCTTGTGGTCCTTGGGATACAGTAAGCGAATTCTAACTTTATCAGCGACGTTGGTGGTCTTAACCCAAAACAGCAAACCCACATCGCCTGGCAAAATGCCTCGGACTTGATTGGTTGTTGGGTGCGCCCGAAAGTAGTCAAATCCGGTGAATGCGTACCAAAGCGCCTGCTCAAACTGCGTCGTTGCAAGTGGATAGTCACGCTCATTGATCCGGCCGAGTTCCGTAAACTTTTCAAGATTGGTTCTCCCGCTTTCCTTCGCCAGTCTCTCGACGACCTCGAGCGAAAAACTGTAGTACTGAAATGAATCTTGGCCGTCGAATCCGACCGCGGTGTATCGGCTCCCCTTGTCTCGAAATTTACTCCCAATCGGATCGGTCGTCTTGATCCACCATTGACGATCTTCCGTTGAAACACGGACGGAAAAGAGAATATTTCTCGAGGTTCGCGGTTTGCCTTGCCTGGTGTAGCTGGTGATTTTCATTACTCCTTGCGATTCAACCAATTTGGCCGAAACGCTGGTTTGCATAAGCCCCCCAAAGCCAAGGAGGTAAAGAGCGAGCATGAAAAACAACGCTCCGGACTTTTCATGAAGACCTCCAGCGATGGTTCGTTGTCGCGTCGATGATAGTTGTTTCGGTAATTTCGTGGATTGGTGAAATCCTCTGGCACCAATGGCACGGCCGGTAGTCCAATCCCCGATTACAGCGATTTCCGAATCTCTATGGGAGAGAATTGATCTCATCGCGTTACAAAAGAGACGTTTGATTTCGACGTATTTCTCCAGCTTCCTTGGGATTAGCTCCTTGAGCCATATTGCACTAACATCTCCAATGTAGTTCTCGTTCGTCAAGTTGAAAGAGTGATCGTAACCGTTCACGGTGTCAGGAATACGGCGTAGAATACCGAGCCCATAAATCCTTTTTGTCGGGTGTGGCATCACATTTTCGTTGGTTACGCCGGATGGGAACGGCCACGGCTTAGAAGAGACGCTGCACAGCGCAGCTTTTTTTTTTGGCGGCATATCGCGCCCAGAAACATTCCCTGAGGCAGGGGTTTTGCAGGCGAGATACCACGGGCGTCCGTGCTCGTGTGGTGTCCGATTCGATACAACTTCGCCGGAGCGAAGGCAAAGTTCGGGCGGATACAATTAACAGAAAAAGGCCCGTTAGAATCCGCACCGGATTCTTTAGTAGTGGGGTAAAGCAAAGATGGATCAATCACGAGGAATTCACGCTCATCGCATTGCCACGGTTGATGTTTGGCAAAAGGCAATCGATTCGACCAAGGACGTCCCAACGTGCATAATTGGCAGCGTGCCAAGGAAATCATCACCCGTTACCACCCCCTCACCAGGCTCTATCAAATTGAGCCGATCCGCGCGACCACGTGGCTGACAGTATGATTAGAAGGAGTCCCGAGCCGATAAGCGGTTCGGATTTCCCGGATATGGAAGACGACCGAAACCCATGGAAGGATTGAAACAAACTCTCCCGGTGACTTATCTCCTGTTTACATGGAGAGGCAGGATCTCCCGATCGGAGTATTGGCATGCCGTGGTCCTTGTCTCGTGCTCGCTCTACATCCTTTTTCACGGCATCGAGTTTCTCTTTGGCGCGGGCGCAACCTGGATTCTCTACCCGCTGTATTTCTGGAGTATGGCGGCGACTTCGAGCAAGCGGTTGCATGATTCGGGGCGCTCAGGTTACTGGCTGGCCTGGTCATTGATTCCAGTTTTCGGGCCGCTCTATCTGGTCTGGCTTTTGTTCTTGAGGGGTGGAATACAGGCCGCGAACGAATACGGTGCCGCGCCTGGATCCGCGGATGATTACCTGAAGAACGATTCGGGCCAACCGGTGTCGCGGGCAGATTCCGAACAACGGATCATTAACGATGTCACTCAACTCAATCCGGTGGTGGTAAAAAAAGTCCTGCGACCCGAGTCGGTTGACGAGATCTGCAGTATCATCCGGGAAAGCGTCGGACCCATCTCGGTGGGTGGTGGCCGCTTCAGCATGGGCGGGCAGACTGCCAGCCCGGAAAGTATCCATCTGGACCTCCGCGGTCTGAACAAAGTGCTCGATTTTTCCATGGAGGACCGGTGGATCAAGGTCGAGGCCGGGATTCGCTGGTGCGATATCCAGCGGCATATCGATCCGCATGATCTCAGTGTGAAGATCATGCAATCGTACGCCAACTTCACCGTCGGTGGCTCCCTGAGTGTCAATTCCCATGGCCGTTACATGGGCCTTGGGCCGCTGATCTTGTCCGTCCGTTCCATCGATGTCGTGCTCCCGGACGGTTCACTGATTCACGCCTCGCAGACGGAAAACTCAGAAATCTTCTTTGGCGCGATTGGAGGTTACAACGGGATTGGCATCATCGTGGTGGCGGAGCTGGATCTGGAGGTCAATACGCCGGTTCGCCGGGTTCACCGCAAGATGCCCATCGCCCGTTACGTGGACGATTTCCTCGCGAACGTCAGGCCCAGTCAAACCGCCGTGTTTCATAATGCCGATATCTATCCGCCCGACTATGCCCGCGCCCGGTCGGTGACCTGGGAAAAGACGACGGAAACACCGACAGTGCCGACCAGGCTGATGCCGCTGAGGCAGTCGTATCCGTTTCATCGGTATTTGCTCTGGGCCTTCAGTGAGACCCCGCTGGGCCGGTGGCGCCGGGAATTCGTCATTGAGCCGCTTCTTTATCTGGGGAAAAGAATCCACTGGCGAAACTACGAAGCCGGTTACGACGTGGCGGAGCTTGAGCCGGGCTCAAGAGCCAACAGCACCTACGTGCTGTTGGAGTACTTCGTGCCAATCGGCAAATTCATGGAGTTTGCAGTCAGGTTGGCGGAGATCTTCAAGCGCCACCGCGTCATGGTCATGAATATCTCCATTCGTCATGCGAACGCCGATCCTGGAACCCTCCTCGCGTGGGCCCGGGAAGAGGTCTTCGCCTTCGTCGTTTATTACAAACAAGGAGTGACTGAGGTGGACAGAATCCGGGTCGGTGTGTGGAACCGGGAACTGATCGACGCAGTGATCTCAGTGGGAGGCACCTACTATCTTCCTTATCAACCGCACGCGACCAGCGAGCAGTTTCATAGGGCCTATCCCGGCGCGAAGAAACTCTTCGACCTGAAAGCCAGACTGGATCCGGACAACCGATTCCGTAACGCCATCTGGGACAAGTATTATCAACCAACACGCAACGAAACCATGAGCACAACACCATCCGAATTCAAAACCGTTTTCAACGACACCTCAATGAAGGACGGCTTCTACCGGTTCCTTCAGGTCGTTTTTCACCTCTATCCCGAGGATCGCTTTCATCACCTGATCGCCGAAACGTGCAAGAGCGGCAACGGCGACAGCGACATCTACAATTCGGTTCAGGAGCGGTTGCCCGAGATTAAGACTTTCCTCTCCGAATTGACCTACGCTTTACCGGCATTGAGGAAACAGAAGCGGGAAATGACCAGACAAACCCTAAAGCTTCTGGGGGATCGGAAGCAGATCAACGGTTACCTCGAAATCGGTTCCACCGGACGCTATATCAGTGACCTGCGAAAGCACGTGCGGGTGTCTGGTGAAATCTTCCTCATCAACGATGTGGCTCCGGACAATTCCATTGGAGAGATATTCGAACGCGGTCAAATCTCGCGTCTCGGCACTTTTCTGGATCTCGCCGAATACGCGCCCATCGATGCCGGGGGGATTCCCGACGCGAGTATCGATCTGGCCACCTGCTTCATCGGCTTTCATCATTGCCCGGAGGAGAAACTTGAAGCCTTTGTGAAATCCATCGCCCGCGCGCTCCGGCCCGGCGGTTCACTGATTGTCCGTGACCACAATGTCAAGTCAAAGGACATGGCCACGTTTGTCTCGTTGGTTCACACGGTTTTCAACCTGGGTCTGGGGATCCCGTGGGATACCAACTCGAAGGAATACCGAAGTTTTCGATCCATCGACGACTGGTGCAAATACATCTGTGGACTCGGATTCACCGATTCCGGGGAGCGGCTTTATCAGGAGAACGATCCCTCGGATAACGCACTGGTCATCCTCACAAAAAACTGAAACGCACCATCAATGAGCCGACTCCACAAACTGACCTACTGCTCAGTCGCCATCGCGGCCGCGATGTTTATGGGAGTGGGGCGAACTCCTTCAACGCGTATCGTTGCGAACATTGCGAACGTTCCGGCGGACACCGGCAAACATCCGGCACCGGCGACACCGCGAATCCCGATCACGCCGCAGGAACATGTGCGCGCCGCAGACCAGACATTTCTGACCTACCCGGAATGGTTTCTCGTTTACGGACCCGCGGAGCAGGCGGAGTTCTTCGGGAAACAGACCGCAACAAAGTTTCCGTTCATGACCCATGTGGAACAGATTTGGGGCAGCTACGCCGCGGTTTACGATCAGGTGAAAGGCAGGTATCCCTTCAACAGCGAATACCACACGATGATCATGGTCATCGCGACCAGTTCGACCATCGAATTCTCCCTTAAAGCGGCGTACGAAACGATGATCGGACGCCTGACCGACACGGCCGATGACGAGCGGATGACGGCGGAGGATGTGTTCAATGCTCGCTTTTCGACCGATTACGTCGAATTTCTGGGTGCGGCACCGTGGTACGAGTACAGCTTCACTGCAAAGCTGAAGCAACTATGGACCCAGATTCCACTGATTGGCCGGAACCCGCTCCGAAAACTGGAACGGCGCTATTATCTCACCACGGAACTGATCGCGAAAAGCGCCTACGGCTGGTTGATCGGGCTCGGTACCCGTTCGGCGTATGCGGCCCCCATCCTGAAGACCGCCGTCGTCGTCGATCAACTGCCTGCGGAAATCCTCGCTGCCCTGCCGGACATCGAGATTCTGCGACTGAGTGAGGATGGTTCGCCAGTTGTCCTGTTACCACGTTATGCGGCCTTCAAGCCGAACCTACAGAAGCTGGCGGCCCGGGGAATTGCGTTCAAGGAGATTGCCGGAAACAACACCGACATTCTGATTACTTTGATCACTCCCCGATCGTGGTCGTCCTCATCGGAATTGTTCGGAGTCATTTTCACCCAGCCGCTGCCGACGCGAGCGGACCGGCAACGCGTTGCGGTGGTAACCCCGATTGCCAGCCTGGACAAGGCATTGCGGCATCTTTCGAACCAACCCATCACGATCGAACATATCTACGATTTTTAAGGGAGTGAAATACTGAAAATTTGACAATGGTAAAAAGCAACGATTCCCACCCACAGGAACGGACGACAGCCGTATTCGACGCCCCTGAACACCCCCACTGGCGGCGGGGATTCTGGAGTCTGTTCGTCACCCAGTTTCAGGGGGCGTTCAGTGACAACCTGTTCAAGTTCATGGTGGTTTTTTTCATCACCGGAACACTGGCCGAGGCCTCCCGAGATACCTACATCACGATTACGCTGGCCGTGTTCTCGCTGCCGTTCATCCTGTTTTCCATGGCCGCGGGTTACCTGGCGGATCGGTATCCCAAACGGTCTGTGGTGATTGGCACGAAAGCATTCGAGGTCGTGGTCATGACTCTTGGCACAATCGGCCTTTGGACACAGAGCATTCCTTTTTTGATCAGCGTCATTTTTCTGATGAGCGTTCAAAGCACGTTTTTCAGTCCCTCCAAATACGGACTGTTGCCGGAGATGCTGCCGGAATACAAACTGTCCTGGGGTAACGGTATTCTGAGCCTGGGATCATTCTTCGCGATCATCAGTGGCGGTGTCCTGGCGGGTGTCCTGTCCGCCCGATTGGGGGATGACCGCTGGCAGGCGGGGTTTCTGTTGATCGGTCTGGCGCTGGTCGGTCTAACTTCGAGTCTGGGGATTCTCAAACTCAAGCCGGCGGATCCGAACAAGCAGTTCCGCATCAATTTCCTCACGGAAATCTGGATCAACATCGGCAAGATCCGCGGTGATCGTGTTCTGCTGCTGGCAATCGCCGGGTCCACCTATTTCTGGTTCGTGGGCGCGCTGTTCGGCGAGCCCACCATACTGATCTACGGCAAGGACGTGCTCAATCTTTCGGACGAAGGCGTGAGCCTGCTGCGCGCGTGCCTGGCAATTGGAATTGGTGTCGGCAGTGCCGTGGCGGGAATTCTATCCGGTAAAAAGATAGAATACGGGCTCGTTCCGCTGGGCGCATTTGGATTGGCGACGTCCGCCGCCTTGCTGTCGATACCGGGACTGAACTTTCCGATGGTCGGAGCCTTGATGGGGTTGCTGGGATTCTCCGGCGGATTTTACATCGTTCCTTTGCTTGCCCTGGTTCAACACCGGCCACGGTCCGAGGAGAAGGGTTCCATCATTGCCACCAACGGGTGGCTGACCTCGTTGGGCGTGTTGTTCGCATCGGGCGCGTTCTGGTTCCTGCGAACCGTTTTGGATCTGTCGCCCGCGCAAATCTTTCTTGTCGGCGCCATCGTGACCTTCGCGGCAACCATCTACGCCGTCCGACTCATGCCGGATTCGGTGGTACGGCTGGTCATCTGGATGCTGACCCATACCTTTTATCGGGTGAAAGTGTTGGGTCGTGAGAATATTCCCCTCAAAGGGGGCGCCTTGTTTGTCTCCAATCACCTCTCGCTTTCCGACGCATTTTTCCTCATCGCCTCCACGGATCGTCACATCCGTTTCATCATGTTTCAGGGGTTGTACGAGACGTGGTGGATCAAGCCCTTCGCCCGAATGTTGCGCGTGATTCCCATCTCGTCGGAACTTCGGCCAAGGGAGATGATCAAGTCGCTTCAGGCGGCATCCGAATGGATCAAATCCGGAAATGTCGTCTGCATCTTTGCCGAAGGACAGATCACGCGCATCGGGCAAATGCTCCCGTTCCGCAAAGGCATGCAGAAGATCATGAAGGGTGTTGATGCGCCGATCGTTCCGGTGAATCTCGACGGTGTTTGGGGCAGCATTTTCAGTTTCGAAAAAGAGAAATTCTACTGGAAGCTTCCGCGCGAAATTCCTTATCCGGTGACCGTCAGCTATGGGAAGCCGTTGGCGGGAAATGCCCAGCCGTTCGAAGTGCGGCAGGCGGTGTTGGAGCTGGGTGCCCTTGCCTGGGAGGAGCGTAAGCCGCGCATGCGCACGATGCATCGTTCGTTCGTCGAGACCGCCCGCGCCAATCGTTCCCGCTTTGCCATGGTGGATGCCGGATCGTCTCGACTGACGTTTGGCACGGCGCTGACCCGCGCAATCTTTGTCGGGAGCCGGCTGCGCCCGGTTTGGAAGGGCCAGGAAAAGGTGGGCATCCTGTTGCCGCCATCGGTTCCAGGCGCGTTGGTGAACTTCGCGGCGCTGCTGATGGGGAAGGTTCCCGTCAATCTGAACTACACGCTTTCGGACGATGCGCTGGCTTCGTGCATCAAGCAGTGCGGAATTCAAAACGTCCTGACGTCCGCGAAGTTTCTCAGCCAACTAAAGGTGAAGGTGCCGGTGGAAACCTTGACGCTCGAAGAGATTGTCGCCAATCCGCGCCCTGTCGAAAAACTCAGCGCATTGTTGCGTTCCTGGCTTTATCCCGTGAGTTGGATCGAGAAGTCCATCGGACGTGAACGGGCCGTCAGCCTTGACGATCTGGCCACGATCATTTTCTCGAGTGGAAGCACCGGGGAACCGAAGGGCGTCATGCTCACCCATTACAACGTGATGTCAAACGTCCAGCAACTGGGCCAGTTGTTTGCCTTCAACAGCCGCGATTCGTTTCTCGGAATACTCCCGTTTTTCCATTCCTTCGGATTCATGGGTACGCTGGGTGTACCCGCGGGACTGGGCGTCGGGGTTGCCTATCACGCCAACCCCGTCGATTCAAAAACGATTGGTGAACTGGTCCGTTCGAACGCGGTGACGTTTCTTCTGGCAACTCCGACCTTTCTGCAGCTTTACATGCGCGGCTGTCAGCCCGAACAGTTCGGCAGCGTGCACTTCGCCATGGTCGGTGCGGAAAAATTGCCCGAACGCCTGGCGACGGCGTTTGAAGACAAGTTCGGCATTCGTCCGATGGAGGCGTACGGTTGCACCGAGTGTTCACCAGCGGTCGCGGTCAATGGTCGCGATTTCCGGTCCGCTGGATTTCGTCAGGTGGGCGGGAAACGCGGCACCATCGGTCATCCCGTACCCGGTATGAGTGTGCGCATTGTTGATCCGGAAACGGGGGAACCACAGCCCACCGGCAGCCCCGGACTGATGCTCGTGCGCGGCCCCAATGTGATGAAGGGCTATCTCGGCCAACCCGAAAAAACGGCGGAAGTTCTCAAGGACGGTTGGTACACGACGGGAGACATCGCGGCTGTCGATGAAGATGGCTTTATTGTCATCACGGATCGGCTCAGTCGCTTCAGCAAGATCGGCGGAGAGATGGTTCCTCATATCAAGGTGGAGGAGAAACTGCATGAGTGCGCAGGCGCGACCGAACAAACCTTTGCGGTAACCGGGCTTCCCGATGAAAAGAAGGGCGAGAAACTAATCGTGCTGCACACCCTCGCCGAGGAAGCCCTTGCCGCCACATTGGAGAAGCTGGGTGGCACCGAGCTTCCGAACCTTTGGAAACCGCGGAAGGACCAGTTCTTCAAAGTGGACAAACTTCCTTATCTTGGAACAGGAAAGCTGGACCTGCGGGCCATCCGGGAAATGGCGAAAGATCTCGCGCAGGCATGACCCAATATCAGGCTGGAAGGTTGCCTGGCAGTCCTGAAAACGTGTCGCTCCAGCGCAGTATGTCTCGTTAAAGCGGGGCGCTGAATTGATCCGGAATCGGGCCCGGCAAATTTCATTTCGACAACTCCCGAGGGAGGCTTCCGTCTTCGGTTTTCTCTCCAGCCAGCAACCACGACAGGTTGAATCGTGCCACCGTTGAACCGCCCTCCGGTCCTCCCTCGAAGTTTAGATAAATCCAACCTTCACTCGGCGTTCCGGGCCGGCCGGCGTTCAAAGACGAGTACGCGCCGGGTCCGTCATAAACGAGGCGTTTGATCGGCCAGGTTTCGCCGCAGTCGAAACTGGCCCATACCGTGGCGCGTTCACGCTTCGGGTTCGGCGTGTCGATGTTGCTGAAAATCAGGATGTCTCTGCCCGCGATTGGCAGGCGCACTAATCCGCCCATACACCCATACGAGCGATGCTGATGACCGTCCGGAAGAATGTCCACGATGCGGAAGCCCGTCCACGTTTCGCCGCCGTCATGACTTATCGCCGATCGGCGACGCGTGTTCTTCGGTCGTTCCTGCCAGTGGACGCGCGAGTTGTAATAGACGTCTCCACTGCTCAATTCGGCGACAGCGGCCTCACCTGTTCCATTCTCAGGAAACGGATCGCTGGTGTGCCACGTCTTGCCGTGATCGTCGCTGTAGATGGAGCTGGTGTAATGATTCGGCCATTCGGAGCGATCGTTTTTCTTTCCGTAATAGCGGGATGGCCGCAAGAGACGACCCTTGTGTTTGCCATGCAGCAGCGTGATTCCGTGCTCGTTCATGTGCATCGAAGGCAGGTTGCCACGGCTGTCCGGATGAACAACCGGCTTCTCGGGTTGCCAGGTCCTGCCGTCATCGCTGCTGCGATAAACCGTGAGCGCCGCCGGCGGATGGTGGTCTTCAACAAACGCGAGAATGTCGCCAGTCGTTTCATCGACCGTCGTTCCCCCACCCTGAAAACCGGGGTCGGCAATGGTGATCTCCTCACTCCATGTCTTCCCGCCATCCTCACTGCGACGGGCGCGAACCCGTTTGTTGCCCCATGTCACCAGCACCGTGCCTTTCGTCGTCACGACGATATTGGGGAAGCGTTCGCCCTTGAACACCTGCTGCATCTCCATGCGGGGTTCTCCAAGAAATGAGGCAACCGGGGCTTCAGAGGAATTGCAATGGGCGCACCCCTGCAGGAACGTCAGCGCCACCAATGGAAGAATTACACGCGAAGCAATCTTGCGAATCATCAGGCGATTATGTCAGGCGAATCCCGATTCAGGCGACGGAATAATTTCAGGCGAAGACCGGCACGATCACTTTTCCAATAACCGACGTAGTTCCGCAAGCCTAGTGCCGTTGGCATGAAGGTAATCCTGCTGGGCGCGATAGGCGGCGGCGCGTTCGTTCTGTAGTTTTTTGTATGCCGGATTGTCGCGCAGTTTCTGGTTCTCGGCTTTCCGCGACTGGTTGATGTCCTCGTCGCTTACGAACGCCTGCGGGTAGGCTGATTCGAGCTTCCTTTGGGCGGCTTCGCTGGTCGCCACCAGCTTCTGGTAGCCGGCAGAATCCCGATGCTTCCGCCGAAGTCGCTCCAATTCCGCCTTGCGCTGGCTGTCCGGGAGGTCCGCGACCGCAGGATTCTGTTCGATGAGAAACTGGTCCAGTGCGCGATTGGCGCGATGCGTCGCGTGCAGGAGTTCTTTGTATGCCGGGTTTTCCTGGTTGAGTTTCTTGCGCAGTTCCAAGGCCGCTTTCTTGAGCTCCTTGTGCGAACTGAAGGCGGCGGGGAAGCGTTGCTTCTTCAGTTCGTCGAGGTCATCGGCCTTCTTGATAAGGGCGCGGTATTCCGGATGGCGTTGATAGAGCCACTCATGGGCGTTGACCTTCTGAATGCTGTACTCCTCCTCCAGCGACTTTTTGACCGGGTGTTTGCCCGCGACGGATTTGATGTGCTCCAGATTGGCGGACTGCCCGCGATGCTTGCGAACCGTGAAAATCTGGATGTTGTCAAAGGCGGCCGGTCGGTCATCCACCTGAAACGCGAAGTAGGTCCGTTCCTTGTCGAGAATGGGATGGGTGGCGTAGGCCAGGTGTTCGTGGTCGAGGTGGGCGACCAGTTGGTTGCCGATGAACTCGACGGTCATCGTGTACCAGCGATCGGGATCGAAATCGTAGGCGCATTCGCCATGCCGGTAAGAGAAGTAAGGCCCGCTCTCATCCTTGGCGGTCTGGACATAAAAGTGATCCGGGCGGATGTGGATGACGGCGTTGTAGTGCCCGTGACTGCCGGTCACGAGCCGGATGTCCTTCGACTTCTGCAGTTGGAAGTCGAAGCGGATGAGCGCTTCGACGTACTCGGCATCACGGAGATGGATGCGGGTGTTTTCGGATCCGGTTGCAATCCGTTGCAGGTTTCCCTTCGCGGCCGACCAATCACCGTTGTACCAAAAGCGCTCACTGGCTTTGCCGGAAAAATGTTCGGCGAAGTAGAGCTGGCGGGGTTCGGTCAAAAGTGGGGCTGATGGAGTTCGGGCGGAAACATTCCGCCTCCAACCCGCGAGCTTCGCCTTTAGCACACTGACTTTCGCGGGATTTTTGCCGGACAAATCCGATCGTTCGGACGGATCGTCGGCCAGATGGTAGAGTTCGGTTTTGCCGGTGTCGAATCGCTCGATCAACTTCCAGTCGTCTTTGAGAATGGCTCCACCACTAAAGCCGCCAAGGAAGTGTGGCGAATCCAAAGGATAGTGCCAATAGAGGGCGTCGCGCTTGATCACTTGAGTCGCTTGTTTCCAGTTTGCGAGCATAGACACACCGTCCACGGGTTGCTCGCCTGGATAGCCAGATGGAAAACTGGTAGCAGCGGACGTGAGTCCGCTCTGATCGTTCGGGGCCCCGTTGGAAGTTTGAGCCGACTCACGTCGGCTGCTACTGGACTGGGTGTTCTGAGCCACTCCCGCCGCGTCAAGCAGTGTGGGGAAAAAATCTGTGTTCACCGTGGGTTCATCACTGACGCCACCAGCACGAATGGTCTGCGGCCACTGCACGATCAGGGGCACCCGAACGCCGCCCTCATACAGTTCGCTCTTGCCTCCCCGCAACGGGGCGTTGGAGGTCACATTGGTCTCGCCGCCGTTGTCGCTGGTGAAGATGAAGATCGTGTTCTCCAGCAGTTTCAGATCGGCGAGCTTCGCGCGGATCTTGCCAATGCCGTCGTCGATGCCTTCGAGCATGGCCGCAAGATGCGGATTGTGATCGGCGGCCCAGTGATGGCCGGAATCGCCTTTGCCGAGTCCCGCGTCCTCGCAAAGGTAGCAATTCGCCCGACCCGATGGTACGGGCGCATGTTTCTTCCGATACTTCGCCACGAGGTCCGGACGGCCGTTGAGAATGGTGTGCGGCGCGTAGTGGGCAAGGTAGAGGAAGAACGGTTTGTCCTTGTTCCGGTCGATAAACTCAACCGCCTCCAGATTCAGGCGATCAGTCAGGTTCTCGTCTGCGCCAAGCCGGTTGTTGGTGATGTCCAGCCACCGGATGGGTTGATCGCGAAAGACATACGGCCACGTGTTGGCGCCATTGCCGACGCCTTTCACCTCGCTGCCGAAGTTCCAGTCGAAGCCATGTTCCGTCGGACGAGTTTCATCCTCGGCCCCCTGAAACCTGTATCCCGTCAGATGCCACTTGCCGATCATACCGGTGGCATAGCCGTTCTTCTTCAACACCTCTGGAAGCGTCACCAGATCGGTGGACAATCGATTCGCCGAATTTGGACGGAGATAATCGAGAATGCCCAGTCGCGCCGGATGTTGGCCGGTCAACAACGCCGCACGATACGGCGAGCAGACCGGGGCCGCAGCGTAGGCTTGGGTGAAGAGCGTGCCTTCCTTCGCCATCCGGTCGAGGTTGGGTGTTTCATTGAACCTGTTGCCGTAGCAACCCAGTTCGGCCCAGCCGAGATCATCGGCGAGGACAAAGACGATGTTGGGTTTTGCGGCCGAACTGGCGTTCAGAGCGAACAGCAGACAGCCGGAGAACAGTAGCGTTGTCAGATGGTTCGTCATGCGAAAATGCAGTGGAGGGATTGGGACATGGTTCGAGCGTCCCTTCAGGACGCCGTAGCTATTGAAATCCTTGCCCCGGACTGAAGTCCGGGGCTTTTACGGGTGATGCCTTCAGCATCCGATTTACGCGTAGAGGTATTGTTATCGCCGGGCAGTTCGGACCTGCCGAGATCCTCGGTGAGGACAAAGACGATGTTGGGTTTGCGCTCAGACGTTGCGGTTAATGCGCAGACGATTACGACAACGAAAGCGGCAATGCTTCGTAAAGATGGCCACGAACAACCGAAGCCGATGCTGAAAGCATCTCCGATAACAGCCCCGGACTTCAGTCCGGGGTCATCCGCGCCCAAATGAAACGCGTCCTGAAGGGACGTCCGATCACGCCGTTCAATCCCAAACATATCGTTCATCATAATCAACCTGATAGGCTTTCAGAAACTTCCGGAATTCAACTTGAAATGAAACTTTCCGATGATGTTCCTGCTGTTTCCGAATGTATTCAACGACCTGGTCCGTGTCTTTCGGGCTGATACTGAACCAACCATAACCGGCCTGCCAATTGAAATGGCCGTGGATCATATTGTTGTCGTTGATCCATTTGGATGATCCGCCCTTCAATTCCTTCATGAAGTCCACGTCCGTGGTGGTCTTGGAGGATTTGATCAAAAGGTGTACATGGTCAGGCATGCCGTTGATGGCGATTAACCCAGCGCCGCGTTCTCGCACCATGCCGGTCATGTAGGAATGAATCCGATCTGCGATGTCGGTCCCGATCATCGGTTTACGGTTCTTCGTGGAGAACACGATGTGGGCGAAATTACAGTGGAGAGATTGAGGCATCGGGGGCAATCGGGCGTCCCTTCAGGACGCCATTGTTATCGTTTTCCTTCCCCCAGACTGAAGTCCGGGGCTTTTAGGGATGATGCTTTCAGCATCGATTTCGTGCGTCTCTCAGTTGGGCTCAGTTTCGGACATCACTTGTCCGCCTTCGGAGCGTTCTTTTTCTTGACCGGTTTCTTGGACTTGGGGGCAACCACGTTTCCCTTTTTGTCGATCCCGAGTTCATCAACGACTTCTTGCTTTGAACTTTCGCGCCAAGATGAATTCTTCATCTGACCTTTGCAGATGGCTGTCTTCGCGGTGTGCTCGCGTTTCGCCGCCTTCAAACCCGTTTCCAGCTTGGCACGCTGCTTCTCGATGTCCGGCGGATTCTTCGCCTTGAGAGCCTCAAGGTCGCGCTGGAATCGTTCCTCCTTTTTCGCTAATCCTTCGTCCAGCCACTCCAGGTATGCAGCATAGACTTCCGACACGGCACCACCGTCCACTTTGTTGACATACTGCTGCCGGAGATGGTCCATCTCGGAAATTCTTTCCGGCATCTCGGCAGCGAGGTCATGCTCTTCCTTGTAATCCTTCGCCACGTTGAACAGTTTCATTTCGCCGGAGTTCAAATGTCTCATCAGCTTGTAGTCCCCGATACGAATTACGCTGATCGGCGGGTGGTAGTGGCAGGGGTAATGAAAGATCAGCCCGGGTGCGCCACGCGCAACGGTGCCCCCGTTTCCCCGTTCAAACACATCGCGGAGACTCCCTCCGTCCACGCCCGTCGGCAGCGGAGCCCGGCTGCCGGACAGATCGTGCAGTGTTGGCAGCAGATCCCATTGCACGACGGGAACGTTACACTGCGATCCCGGTTTGATTCCCGGACCGTACACCACGAACGGAACACGAAGCCCGCCCTCGAACATCGAACGCTTGCCTTCCTGCAACGGGCCGTTGAATCGATTGCCAGTCTCGTCACGGCGGCCGCGACCGCCTCCGTTGTCGGATGTGAAGATGACGTAGGTGTTGTCGAGTTCCTTTGAGTCCTTGAGCGCGTCGAGGATGGCTCCAAGACTCGCGTCGGTTTCTTCGACCATCGCCGCATACTGCCATTCCGGGAAATGCTTTTTGTATTCCTTGTCCTTCGGGCCGAGATCCGGATTTCCCGCGGCGACCCAGCGACGTCGACAACGCTCGATCGCTTCCGGAGAGGCCTGATAGGGAATGTGCACGGCGTAATGCGAGACCATTAGGTAGAACGGTTGCTTTCCGGCGTGCTTCTTCACGAATTCAACTGACCGCCGCGTCAGATCGACGATCCGCTTGGGATTGTCGTCCGGAATCGAAACCTTTCCCTTCACGTCGATGTAAGAGCCATGACCATTCCCATTGGGACCCCTGTCAAATTCGTCCGTGTCGTCGTAGCCGGCGTGGTCCATCCGACGAACTCCCATCCCCTTGCCGAAATGAGCCGTCACGTAGTTTTTGTCGGCGGCTTTGAGCACGGCGGCCATCGAGACTTCGTCGTCCCAACCGTCCGGTCGCTGCTTCTTGGAGAGCACGTCGAAGACGTTGCGGTACTGCATCCGCGCCGACGTCTTTCCAAACTGAATGCTGATTCGTGAGCCGGTGCAGGTCGGGGTCGGCGCGTAGCCAGAGCTGAATCGCACACCCTGCTTCGACAGTCGCTCCAGCGCCGGCGTCTGATAGAAATCGCTCTTCGAAAACGGTTCGTCATCCAACATGCGAACCGAACTGTCCGCCCAGCCAAGGTCGTCCACGTAGAAGATGACGAAATTGGGGGGCGAATCGGCGGCCTTGAGGCTTGGCGCGAGACACAAGCAGATCAGCACCTCAATCGCGGATTGAAGGTAACAACGTAATATGCTCATGAATCTGGTTTGATGGATTATTATAGTGTGTGACTGACGCCGAAGGAGTTTGATGGATTATTATAGTGTGTGACTGACGCCGAAGGATGATGAGCCCGGCAACCACGCTTTTGCAACGGTTCTGGAGGGCAGGAAAACTGGTCGATGAGTTCATGAAAGGCTAGGGCGATGGATGCAGGATGCTGCTCGGACGTGATGAGGACAAGCCGCATTCGAAGATCAGCCGTTCGATTTCTGGAGGAATTCGGTCAGGCCCAGGCTTCAACTCAGCCAATTCCGCGGTGTTTCAGTATCGGACAGCGCAATCGGCCACTTGCGACGATGCTGAAAGCATCATCCGAAATAGCCCCGGACTTCAGTCCGGGGTCACCTGCGCCCGCAGGACACGCGTCCTGAAGGGACGCCCGAACACACCGCTCAGTCTCGAAATTGTTGTCGTTAATCCATTTGGATGATTCGCTCTTCAATTCCTACATGAAGTCCAGGGCTGTTATCGGTGATGCTTTCAGCATCCGTTTCATTCGTCCGCGAATCGGGTTATCGCAATGAGACGGAGATTGAACAAACAGGGGCACCATCGGCGAATCGAAATGCCGCATACCCGGGACTCGATGGCTTGATTTCCACGGGATCAACGCCACCAAATCTCGGTTTGGAGCCCAGCTTCTTCTCTTCCAACCATGGCTCGAGCGTGACGCGGAGCGGGCAATTCTCCACGGTGACTTGTTTGGTTACCTCGTTCCCGCTTTCCGACCGTTCGATGCGTACCCGGGTCCAGGCCGTTTCTTTCTGATCAGCCAGCCGAATTGGTATCTCGAGTTCCATCCATTTCCAGCCGGTCGGCATGGCATCGCGAACGCGAAAGGTGTTGTCCGGAATCGAATAGGAAATCCCTGCCAATCCCTCCAGGAACAACAAAATCTTCCCGGCGTTGAAGTTGGAATACTGATCCCCGAACAAAGTCAGATCCCGTTTGTAGGCTTCGGGCGCGACCGGAATGTCCCACTCCTGATGGTAGTTGTAATGGAACAGATGATTGACCGTGAGCTCCGACGCGGTCTTCGCCAGGCCTTGACGAAACATCCCACCGAGCGTGAAGTAGGCGGTGTCGGGCGTATAGCCAAAGGAATGATCGACCGGGGTCGCGAAGGCCTTCATCGATTGCTTCGCCATCGCCAACGGAAAAAACTCGCCGTAGAAACCGTTTTCCCGATCCAGGGCCCAGATTGCCACCATGCGCTCGGCGTATTCGCGCGGAAAATACCGCGATTGCATGGCCCAAAAAAGGTTGGTCGTCAGCATGCCATTCTTTGGCCCGGCAAAGTAGTTTTTGTCGCCGTTCACCTCCCAACGTTGATCGAACATCAAGCGGATGTGCTTGGGATCACGGCGTATGATTGTCTGCCAAGTCCAAGAATCAGAAACAATTGAATGACCCGCGAAGCACTACGACTCACTAGCTTGGAATCTTTGTGGAACCATGCCAACACCCGGAGAACACAAAACCGTCCAAGCCCGGATCCTCGAATACGCCGAGGCCATCCGCCTTCGCCGACATCCGTCGCTTTCCAAACTATGGAGGTCAAGAGGCTGCGGTGGGACAAGTCGGCATTTCCTACGGGGTAAGCTGGAAAACGGTGCGGCGAAAGTTCCTTGATTGGAAATTGGAGGAACCACGGATTTCACGGATGGGCACGGATAAGAAGGCCGTGGTCAGTCATCCTTGCGAATCCGTGGCATCCGTGGTCGATACTCCGGGCCAACGAGGAATTTCACGCCTGGCTCCGCGGCGACAAGACCACCCCCTCCGAAAGCTCTTCGGAAAGTTCTTCACTAGGATGTTCACTTTTGTGAGTATTTTCAAACAGATAATCTAATAATATGCTATTTTTAAACAGTTTACAGAATTTAAACATCTCCGTTAAGGTTTTCACTGTGAAACCGAAAGAAGCCTACAAAGGCATTGCGGCGATGGAGCCGATGCTCCCGGATTTGCAGTCCAGGGAACTGGCGGAGCTGAGCCAAAATGTGACCCTGGCCATCGGTGAACTCAGCGCTCACCTGCCTTCGGCCGTGGTTCGGCGGCAGGTCAGTCAACTGGTGCAGCGGATGAATTGCTACTACAGCAACCTCATCGAAGGCCACAAAACGCTCCCCCGTGATATCGAGCAGGCCGAAAGGCAGCAGTTGACCGAGGGTCCGCAGGAGGAACGCGACAAACAACTCCTGGCGGAGGCGCACATCCAAACCGAAGCCGCGATGATCAAGCGTCTTGAATCGCAGGAAGGGGTGGACGTCTTTTCCTCTGATTTCATTTGCTGGATTCACCGGACATTCTACGAACGGTTGCCCGAGTCCATGCGCGAGGCGAAGACCCTTGCGGGCGCGAGCTATCAGATCGAACCGGGGCAACTGCGGGAATTCATGGTGGACGTCGGCAGACACACGCCTCCGGATCATTCCGTGCTCCCCCAATTTCTCGACCGGTTTCGGAAGGCCTACAGTGAGCCGTCAATCCTCGCCACCCAGCAACTCGTTGCCATTGCGGCGGCGCATCACCGCCTTGCCTGGATTCACCCTTTCGGCGATGGCAACGGACGGGTGCTCCGCCTTCATTCCCACGCCCTGCTGCACCGTCAGAATCTGCATGGTCACGGACTTTGCACTCTTTCCCGTGGACTCGCCCGCAACCGGCAAAGCTATTTCAACCATCTGCAGGCCGCGGACCGTGGGCGGGAGAACGACTTTGACGGCCGGGGAAATCTCAGCGCCAAACAGCTATCCGCGTTCTGCCGGTTTTTCCTCAAAACGTTGCTCGATCAGGCGCAGTTCATGAACGGCTTGCTGAACCTGGCCGATTTTCGCACCCGGATCGAAAGACACTTTCAGTTCCAAGCCTTGGATCTGAAGCAGGATCAAGAGGCGATCAGCGCCATCGTTACCACGCTGGCCTACGAGGGTGAGATGCAGCGGGAACGCGTGAAAACCATAACCGGCAAGGGCACCACGACTGCCGCCCGGATTATCAAACTGGGCCTTGCGGAAGGCTATTTCTCCTCTCCTTCTCCGAAAGGCGTGCTTCAATTCGCCCTGCCGGAGAAAGCGTGGGAGTCCTATTTTCCCCAACTGTTTATCGATCTGGAGATAGACGAGTAATGCGACTCCTTCCCCTTCAAAGGACACCACAACGCCCGACAAGTTCCACCGCCCATGTCCTTCAACGACATCGCCGCCATCCGCCTTCGCCGCCATCCGTCGCTTTCCAAGCTATGGAGGTCAAGAGACTGCGGCGGGACAAGTCGGCATTTCCTACGGGGTGAGATGGAACACCGTGCGGCGAAGGTTCTTTGATTGGAAATTGGAGGAACCACGGATTTCACGGATGGGCACAAATAAGTAGGCCGAGGTCAGTCATCCGTGTGAATCCGTGTCATCCGTGGTCGAAACTCCGGGCCGCCTTGGTCACTTCAGCAATCCGCGCAGGTCGGCGACGGTCTCCAGCATCAAGTCGGGGCGGACGCCGGATTGGGCGATGTGGTCTTCGCGGTGTCCAACGTATCCGTTCGAAACAATTGCCGGATTCAAACACAGCCCCCGCGCTGGAGCGCGACTGTGTCGGAGGCCAGCCGCAGCATGTGCGGTCGTCGAGTTGTGTCGTGCGTTCCAACGCGCTCGCCCGGAGGAGGCTGCTGCGACTGGCCTTTCAGGCACAGTCGCGCTCCAAGGCAGTGCGTGGGTGCGCCCTTGCCCCCGGCCCGACATCTCGTATAGTTCGCGGATAACTCTGAATCGCCCGGCCTGTTGTCAGGTCTGAATACACCACACCAGTCACGTGAAATCTTTCGCCGCCATCCTGATTGTCAGTGCACAACTCGCCGTTGCAGCGCAAGTGCCGGCGGATGCCGGATCGCATTGGGCGTTTCAGCCGGTCGCCAATCCAACGGTTCCCGGGCTGCCCGATTCAGATTGGGTGCGTTCTCCCATTGATGCCTTTGTCCTGCAAAAACTACGCGGTGCGAAACTCGCTCCTTCACCCGAAGCGGATCGGCGCACTTTGATTCGCCGGGTTTATTACACGCTGACCGGGCTGCCGCCGTCGCCCGAGGAGGTCACCCGCTTTGTCGCCGATACCGATCTACACGCCTATGAACGGTTGGTCAATGCGTTGCTTGAGTCGCCGCATTACGGCGAGCACTGGGGGCGGCATTGGCTGGACGTGGCGCGTTACGCGGACACCAAGGGCTACGTGTATGCCCGCGAGGAACGATTCTGGACGCATGCCTGGGCGTATCGGGATTGGGTCGTCAATGCACTCAATGATGATTTGCCGTACAATCGCTTCCTGCTGCTGCAACTCGCGGCGGACCAGGTCAAAGACCGGAAGAACGACGACCTCGCGGCGATGGGGTTCCTCACTTTGGGGCGGCGTTTCCTTGGAGTGCAACGCGAGATCATCGACGACCGCATCGACGTGGTCACGCGCGGGACGATGGCCTTGACCGTGAGTTGCGCGCGTTGCCACGACCACAAATACGATCCGATTCCGACAGCCGATTACTATTCGCTCTACGGTATCTTTGCCAGCAGCGCGGAGCGCAAGACGGCGTTGGGTGCCAAACCGGCGGGTGACGAAGCCTTTCAGACGGAACTGCGCAAACGCCAGGAGAAGCTGACGACCACGGTCGCGACCCGTCGCCGGGAATCATCGGACCGCACCCGTCGGCGTATCGCCGAATATCTGAACGCACAGACCGAACTGCAAAAGTATCCAGCGGATGGTTTTGACCAGGTGTTTTCGAAGGACGATTTGCTGCCGGCGTTTGTGCGGCGCTGGGAGACGTATCTGCATGAGTCGAGGCAGAAGCGTGACCCTGTTTTTGTGCTGTGGCATGCCTATGCTGCATTGCCGGAGAAATCCTTCCGGGAAGACGCGGTTGCGGTTACGCGACGACTGGCCGAAGCTGCGGAGGGAAGCATCAATCCCATCGTGGCGGCGGCATTCAAGGAATCGCCGGAATCGTTCGAGCAGGTTGTTGAGCGGTATGGAAAGTCGTTTGGCGAGATCGAAACCCGGTGGCAGTCGCTGATAAAAACAGCGAAGAATGAAAAGCAGTCCCCGCCCGAAACACTTCCCGAATCGAGCGCGGAAGCGTTGCGGCGCATATTGCACGGGCCGGGTGCGCCGTGCGAGGTTCCGGACCTACCGATTGTTCACAGCGAAACGTTTTTTGATTCGGGATCATTGACAGCACTCTGGAAACTTCAGGGCGAGGTGGATCGGTGGATCGTGAATTCGAAGATCGCCGCGCCGTTCGCGTTGACGATGGTGGACCGGCCGCAACCCGTCGCCAGCCGCGTGTTTCTGCGCGGCAATCCGCTGACGCAGGGCGAGGAGACGCCGCGGCATTTCCTGTCCCTTTTCGGCACCGAAAGTCGCAAGCCATTTCAACATGGCAGCGGGCGGATGGAGCTTGCGCGGGCGATTGTCGATCCCACCAATCCGTTGACCGCCCGCGTCGCGGTCAATCGCGTGTGGATGCATCACTTTGGCGAAGGGCTGGTGACCACGCCCAGTGATTTCGGTCTGCGCGCCGGCGCGCCTTCTCATCCGGAATTGCTGGATTGGCTCACCACCCGATTCATCGCCGAAGGCTGGAGCTTCAAGAAACTACATCGACTGATTCTACTCTCCGCAACGTTCCGCCAATCTGCGGCCGGGCCGCGGGATGAATCGGTTCGCGCACAGGCGATACAGTTCGATCCGGACAACCGCTTGCTGTGGCGGGTGAACCAGCATCGGCTGACGTTCGAGGAATTTCGCGACACGATGTTTGCTTCGGCGGGTGAGCTCGACCGGGGCGCTGGCGGGAAGCCGGCGGACATGTTCAAGCCGCCGTTTCTCAAGCGGCGCGCGCTCTACGGGCTGGTGGATCGTCAATACCTGCCGGGCACTTTGCGCGTGTTCGATTTCGCGAATCCCGATCTGCATATCCCGCAACGCAGCGAAACCACCGTGCCGCAACAGGCGTTGTTTTTCATGAACCATCCGCTGGTGCTCGAACGCGCACGCGCCCTGGCAAAGGCGGGCGGCGAATCCGCGTTGCCAAAGGAAAAAACTCGCGCCCTGTTTCAACGGGCGTTTCAGCGGGATCCGACTGACGCCGAAGTGGCTGAGTCACTGGATCTGATTCGAGCCGCCGCCGCGACGCCGACCTCCAAGCCACCCGTCACGGCGAAGGATTGGCAATACGGCTATGGGACGTTCGACGAGATGGCCGAACGTGTGACAGGATTCACCGCGCTTCCGCATTTCACCGGCGCAGCGTGGCAGGGCGGCCCGAGTTGGCCGGACGCCAAGCTGGGCTGGGTACAACTCACCGCCACAGGCGGGCATCCGGGCAACGATTTGAAACACGCCGCAGTTCGCCGCTGGACTGCACCTCGCAAGATGGCGATCGAGATTCAATCGCGACTGGTTCACGAACCGAAGGCCGGTGATGGCATCCGGGCGTTCATCGTGAGTTCACGCACCGGAAAACTGAAGGCCGAGACGATTCATCAGAAGACGGTCACGATGAACGTATTGTCGCTTGAAGTGGAAAAGGGCGAGACGATCGATTTCGTGGTGGACATCGGCAAGGTGCTGAACAGCGATCAGTACCTGTGGAGCGCAAAGGTGTTGGAAGCGGCGAAGCGGGAAGGCCGTCTGGCGTGGAATTCGCAGGACGATTTTCCGAAGAACGAGATCAATCGGCTGACCGGCTGGGAACAACTCGCCCAGGCGCTGCTGTGCTCGAACGAGTTTTTGTTTGTGGATTGAGATGATGATGGCGCAAACGAAATTCCGCCAGGTCTTGGAGTGCCCCGACACGGGGATGTCGGGGTTTTCGGGTGTGGTTGATGGGTTCAAATCGAAGCCCGAACCAAACAGGGGAGCGCGCCCGCCTCGGGCGCTGTTTTCCGCGCCCTCGCGGAAAACCCGGTCGCACCGAAATGATTTGAAAGTTTTTGTCAGTATCGCGCGCAAGATGCTGGCCGCGAGGCGCGGCCAGCCACACCCGAGGCGGGTGTGCTCCCCAGGTCCGAAGTTCGGTCTCAAACGTCTGGAGATGTCGGAGCGTAAGCGCGGGCCACGGACGTCCGTGAGGCGCTGGGTTTTCCCTTTCGAACGACTTGGACAGTTGGATGCCACAAGGAAAGCGGCGCAGCAGCGCACGCACTCCGAGACGCTCGCGCGTTTTCCGATGCACCCGGTTCAGATTGAGTGCGCGAAACTGATTGATTAACAATGAAGCCAAATCATCTCAATGAACTCTGGCAACTGCCCCTCACCCGCAGGGATGTCCTTCGCCGCTCCGCGCTCGGGATTGGTTCGCTCGGGCTGTTCGGTGCGTTGGGAGATGATCAACGACTTTCCGCCGCGAGTACGTCCAAACCGGGACCGTTGACCCCGCATGGCACGCACTTCCCGGGCCGGGCAAAACGTGTCATTCATTTCTTCCTCAACGGCGGACCGTCACATGTCGATACCTTCGATCCAAAGCCGGCCCTCGCAAAACATGCCGGCAAGACGCTGAGCAATACGTTGACCACCGAACGCAAGACCGGCGCGGCGTTTCCGTCGCCGTTTGAATTTCGGCCGTATGGACAGAGCGGAATCGAGGTCAGTGATTGTTTTCCACTCACCGCCCAACACATCGACGACATTGCGGTGATTCGTTCGATGTATGCTCAAGTGCCCAATCACGAACCGTCCCTCATGCTGATGAACTGCGGCGATTCCGTGCAGGCGCGACCGAGCGTCGGCGCGTGGCTGCTGTATGGACTGGGCACGGAGAATCAGAATCTTCCCGGCTTCATCGCCATGTGTCCCGGTGGCCTGCCGATCAAGGACAACGAAAACTGGCAGTCGGCGTTTCTGCCCGGCGCGTTTCAGGGAACCTACGTCGATTCGAAACATCAGGAATTCAGCAAACTGATCGAGAACATCGAGCATCCGCAGATTTCGCGCACGGATCAGCGACGCCAGTTGGATCTGATTGCCCGCTGGAACGCCCGACATCGCGCCGTCCGGCTGGATGACCGCCTCGACGCCCGCATCCAATCGTATGAACTGGCCTTCCGCATGCAGCACGAGGCGACGGATGCCTTTGATATCTCGCGCGAACCGAAGCTGGTCCGCGAGTTGTATGGCAATGGTGTTCATGGCCGGCAGACGCTCATCGCGCGGCGCCTGCTCGAACGCGGCGTGCGTTATGTGCAGTTGTGGCATGGCGCGGGTCAGCCATGGGACAACCACGACAAGATTGCGGAGAACCATGGCCGTTTGGCGAAGGAACTCGATCAACCCATCGCCGCATTATTGGCTGACTTGAAGCAACGCGGAATGTTGGACGACACATTGGTGATTTGGGGCGGCGAGTTTGGCCGGACACCGACGGTCGAATTATCCGGTGCAGGCACGTCAAAACTCGGGCGGGATCACAATCATTACGGTTTCACTGTGTGGATGGCCGGCGGCGGCATCAAGGGCGGCACGGTTCACGGCGCGACGGACGAATTCGGCTTCAAGGCCGCGGTGGATCCCACGAGTGTGCATGACCTGCACGCGACGATTCTCCACACGCTTGGACTGAATCACGAGCGACTCACTTACCGATACGCCGGCCGCGACTTCCGCCTGACGGATGTCCACGGGCATGTGCTGCACGACATTCTGGCGTAGGCAAGCGGTTCCCGTTCTTCAAATTGGGGAGCACAGCCGGCCCGGCTGTCCATTCCGGCGGCTCGCCGGAATGATTGGTGCGCAAAATTCTCACGTTATCACTCGAAAGGGTTCCGCCGCACAAACGTGCGACGTTTTCGGCGCGACGTCGAAAACAACCCACGAGACGCGGGCGCTCCCCCGACTTGATGAACACCGCTCGTCTTTGGAACTCGAAGATCGGGATTGGCACGTCGCAGAATCGCTGCATCATTCGGACATGCGACGACGAATGATTCTTTCCGCTTTGATTGCCTCGGTGCTTGGCCTGCTGTGCCTTGATTCTGCCGCGCAAACCACCAGGGCGAAGAAAAACAAAAGAAAGAAGGACAAGTCCGGGATCATCAATCCCGGGCGAATCGCGCCCGGCGGAGTCATCGCGCCAGTAGCGTCGCTGAATGGCTCCGGGCACGAGGATTTCTCCGCCATGTGCCTGGGTGCCGATGGCCAGCCGGTCGTTGCATACGTTCATTTCGACGGCAAGGCCGACTCGTTGAAGGTGGCTCATCTGATGAACGGCGCATTTGCCGAACTTGAAACGCTTTCCGAGGCCGGCAACATCTATCAACCAAACCTTGCCCGCGACGGGAAAAACCAAATCTGGTGCGTCTGGTCTGAACTCGTTGCCGGGCGTTGGAATCTCATCGCGCAACGAATCAAGTCCGGCAAACGCGTCGTCGTTGCGGCCGGCTCCGGCAACAACGTCTTCGCGGATGCGAAGACGGATCGCAAAGGCCGCGTGTGGGTGGCCTGGCAGCGGTTTCACAACGGCTTCAGCGACATCGTCGCCCGCCATTACGATCCGAAGAACGATCGGTGGTCGAAGGAAATCGCAGTCGCAAACGACAAGGCCGGTGAATGGGAACCGCGGCTTGCGTTCGGCGCGCGCGATGAGGCGCTCATCGTTTTCGACAGTTATCGCCGCAGCGACTACGACGTGTATCTCGCGCGCGTGCCGCCGGCCGGCAAGGTGAGTGTTTCGCCCATTGCCGCGACTTCGCGTTATGAGGCTCGCGCCGATGCGGAGACCTCACCCGATGGAAAAACTCTGTGGGTCGCTTACGAGGATGGCACCGAACGGTGGGGCAAAGACCTTGGTTCCGAATGGCGCAAGAGCGGCGGTGGATTGAACTACGATCGGCGAATCAAGGTGGTGCGCGTTAATCTGGATACTGATGCCATCGAAAAGGTTTCCGACATTACTCCGCTGATTCCCGACGTGGTGAGCCAGCGGCAGGGTCCGGGTTCCGGGGCCGTTAATCTGCCGGAGATTGCCGTGGATGGTGAAGGCCGTCCGTGGGTGTTTTTCCGCTATTGCCAGGAACGCGGCAGCGGCTTCTGGCAGATTGCTGCGACGCGATTCGACGGAAAGGAATGGGCGAAGGCGCGCACACTGGCTGACAGCGAGTTTTGTCAGGACCGACGGACGTCGGTGGCGCTCAACAAGGCCGGGCAGCTCTTCGCCGCGTGGCCGAGTGATCAGCGTCGGAACAAGCAGCAGGGCAACACCGGCGTTTATCTCGCACGCATCGACACCGCGGAGAAGCTCGCATCGGCCGGCGCGGTGCCGTGGGACATCGCGGGCATTCCGGAATCACCGTTGAAGGCACCCAACGACACGCCCGAAAGGAATCGCAACGAGCATCACGAATGGAAGATCAACGGCGAGACCTACACACTGTTCTGGGGCGATGTGCATCGCCACACGGATTTTTCGAACTGCCGCACCACGGATGACGGCTGTATCGTGGAACATTTCCGTTACGCCATCGACTCCGGCGGGCTCGATTACCTTGCCACGTCCGATCACACGGAAGTCGGCAAGACGCTTTCGCCCTACGAATGGTGGCAGTCGCAGAAGTTGGCGGACATTTTTCAGAACCCCGGGTTCTTCCTTTCGCTCTACGCCTACGAGCGGGAGCAGAAGTGGCCTTACGGGCATCGCAACATCGTCTTTCCCGAACGCGGCGGGCCGGTCATCTACATCAAGCGCGGCAACTACGAGAAATCACCATGGGCCACACCGTTGCCGAATCAAGACGGGGTGCGTGATGGTGAGATCCCGCCGTGGCAGCTTTGGGAACTCCTCCGCACGCATGGGAAGCGGGCGGTGACCATCGAACACACTTCGGCCGGCGGCATGGGCACAGACTGGACGGTCTATGACAAGATTGATCACAAGTTCGAAAACATCATCGAGCTGTTTCAGGGCTCCCGCGAAAGCTACGAGGGCGTCGGTGCCCCGCAGCCGCGTGTCGTCACAACAACCGGCAAGAGCCAGTTCGGCAAGTTCAACGCCGGGGTCTGGCAGAACGCACTGCGCCTCGGCCATCGCCTCGGCGCTTACGCCAGCTCGGACCATCGGTCTGTCCACATCTCGTATGGCGGGGTGTATGTGAAGAAATTCAGCCGGCACGGCATCCTCGACGCGATGGACAATCGCCTGACCGTCGCCGCGACGGACAAGATTTTCATGGAATTCTCCTGCAACGGCCAGCCGCTCGGCAGCGTGATGAGCAGCAAGACGAATCCAAAGTTGTCGTGGCTGGTTGAGGGCACGGCACCGATTGAACGCATCACGCTCATCCGCAACGAGAAGGACTACAAGGTCTTCGAGCCGAACAGCAAGACCGCCGCGCAGACCTGGGTGGACGAGAATCCGTTGAAGGGCGAGAATCGTTACTACCTCCGCATCGAACAGGTGGACGGAAACATGGGCTGGACCTCGCCGGTGTGGGTGGATTTCACGGGCGAGTAAAGGGGACCACAGTCGGCCCGACTGTCCATTCCGGCGGCTCGCCGGAATGATCGTTGCGCGCGGATATCCAGGTGCCAATCGGATTGGAACAGCAACACGATCTCCCAACTTTTTTTGGCGAGCCGCCAAAAACAACACGCGGGCCGCGTGTGCTCCCCATCACCAAAGCGTGTAGCCACCATCAATGACCAACGCCGCGCCGGTCATGTAGCGTGAGGCAGAGCTGGCCAGGTAAACGGCCAACGGGCCCAAATCCTCCGGTTCACCGAACTTGCCCATCGGTATTTCCGCCTCGAACTTTTTGATCACGTCCGGGTTCTCCCGCGCCCACCGTTGGTTCGGTTCAGTCATGAATCCGCCCGGGCAGATGGCGTTGACCGTGATGCCGTGCGGCGCCCAATCGGCCGCGACCGTCCGGGTGAACTGGATGACAGCGGCCTTCGATGTCTCGTAACTCCTTCCGCCGATTCCGCGATTGGCAATCATGCCGGAGATGGATGCGATGTTGATGATGCGCCCACCGTTGCCTCGTTCAATCATGGCCTTGCCGATCAGTTTCGTGCAGAGAAATGTGCTGGTGAGGTTCAGGTCCATGATTCGTTGCCATTCCGCCAACGGCAAATCCTCGGTCGGAACGTTGATCAACCGCCCACCGACGTTGTTGATGAGGATGTCGATTGGTCCGTGTTGCTCAAGCGCTGCGCGGCACATGGATTCACACTCGCCGGGGTTACCCGCGTCGGCCTGAATCGTGACGGCTTGTCGTCCCAGTTTTTCAATATCACCGGCAGTGGCGGCGAGCGATTCGGCATCGCGACCGACGAGGATGGCATCAGCACCGGCATCCGCGATGGCGAGCGCCATTTCGCGCCCGAGCCCGCGACTGCCGCCGGTGATGAGCATCCGTTTGCCGGCGAGGGAAAAGCGTTTGAAGATGGAGTTGGGCATATTCTAAATGTCATTGGGTTGGGGAGCACAGCCGGCCCGGCTGTCCCTTCCGGCGGCCCGCCGGAAGGATCTTGATGCGCGGAAGCTCAGATGCCAATCGGAACGGAACAGCAGCACGACCGCCCAACTGTTTTTGGCGAGCCGCCAAAAACAACACGCGGGCCGCGTGTGCTCCCGTTCCGTCATTTCTCCACCACCCACTCCGGACGTGCGCGGTTGATGCGGGCCTTGAAATCGCCGAGGCCGTGCCAGTGGTTTCGCTGGTTCAGGTCCACTTCCGCCACAATGACTTCGCCCCATTCCTTCGCCTGCTGAATCATCTCGCCCTCGTGATTGAAGACGGCGGTCTTGATCCAGTTCTGGTTGTGATCGGTGTAGGTGCTGCTGACCAGATAGACGTGATTTTCGCACGCGCGCGCCGCGGCCAGCGCCGGATTGCATCCCCAGACCGGATGGGCAATCACTTCGGCGCCGTTGATGGTCAACTGCCGGGCGACCTCGGGAAAGAAGGCGTCGTAACATACCATCATGCCGACTTTGCCGAAGCGTGTTTCAAAAACCGGATACTCATTGCCCGGCGTCACGCCCCCATCCGCTTCGCCACGCGGCAGGCAGGTCTTGCGGTACTTTCCGGCAACGTTGCCATCCGGGCCGATGAGGACGGCGACGTTGTAGATGAGATGGTCCGCCTTCTCCAGCAGACCGACGACGATGTAGAGATTGTGCTGCTTCGCCAACCTGCCGAAGTACTTCGTCGATGGACCGGGAATGGTTTCCGCACACTCTGCATAGGATTTTCCCGTGCCATAGACCGTGATGGTTTCGCCCAATACGACGAGGTCGGCCTTCTTCGCGGCGGCTTGCTTGATGAACGGTTCGTACAGCCGGCAGTTGGCCTCTGGTGTTTTCTCCTTGCTGTTCGGCTTGAAGTGAACCGAGGCCAGTCGGACGATGCGCTTTGGCGGCGGGTCAACCGCTTCGAACTTGACATCGTTCCAGCGCACTTCGCCAGTCGGAGGCGCCCAGCGAAAGATGAGTTCGATCACCGCTTTCGTCGCCTTCTTCGGTGCCTTGTACGTATCCAAAACCTCTGCCCATCCATCCGCGCCCGCTGGTTGTTCGAGCGGGTAATCGGGACGCGCCGTCGAGACTCCGGAGCGGCCATACTTCGGATTGGTCGGATTGTCATTCGGGACCAACCTGCCCTTGTCGTCCTGCCAGGTGATTTTCGCCAGGGCGCTGCGCCGGGCAACCGGGACATTCGTCGTCCGCCGCAGCGCGTGAAAGCGATAATGTTTCCCACCCTTGATGGAATATGTCTTCGTCCACGCGCCCTGCAATCCTTCGCGGTTGCCCATGCGAATGATGAAACTCGGCCGTCCTTCCGGGCCGTCCTTGGCGACGTAGTCAAACTTCGGTCGTATTTCCTCGCGCGGCGCGGTGGTCGTCCAACCGTGCGGGGCATTGATAGCCGGTTGGGAAGCAAATAGCTGGCCTGCGGCGGACCCGAAAACGACGATGCCCAGAATCATCGTTCGGAATTGAAGGGCTTTCATGGTCAGCCCACGTTAGGCGTACGCATCACCGGTGACAAGCTTGAGCGTTGTCGTCGGCGCAATGACTGTTTTTCAGTGATTCGCGAAAAGATCAGATTCTTGTAAGAAACCACCCGGACATCGCTACCAGTATAAGCGAAACAACACGTAAAGATGGACGAACACGAACAAACCCAAATATTCGACGACTGGCTGGAGCGCCATCCGGGCCTGCTGTTCAAGGTGGTCCGGGCCTATGCGTTCAATCCTCACGATCAGGAGGATCTATTTCAGGAGATCGCCCGCCAGGTGTGGAACTCCATACCGAACTTCCGCAGCGATTCCGCCGAGACCACCTGGCTCTATCGGGTCGCGCTCAACTCGGCCATCGCCTGGACCCGCAAGGAGATCCGGCATCGAACGGGTCGTCAGCAGTTCGATGAGATCGCGCACACCTTGACCCAGACGGAAATGTTTCGCGATGAACGTCTGACCTGGCTTTACGAGCAGATCGCGCAACTGGACGAAATCGATCGCTCACTGACGCTGCTGATGCTCGACGGGTTCAGCTACAAGGACATGGCCGCCATGCTCGGCATCACCGAGAGCAACGTCGGAGTAAAAATCAACCGCATCAAAAAGCACCTCACCAATCAACTGAACGAAAGACAACGAAATGAACCTTGAAGATCTTACCATCATCTGGAACTCGCAGGATCAGGAACCCATCTACCTGATCGATCGCGCCACTCTCCATGCCAGCGTCAAACGCAAGGGAGAACGGATCGAACGGCTGACCAGCCTCTTCGAAAAAACGATGATTGGCGTCACGTTCGCAATGGGAGTGATTCTTCCGATCGACGCCTGGCGCGAAGGCGACGGTGCCCATCAATACGTCGCTGGAGCACTTTGCGTCATCGTGGCGGCGCTGGCCACAAAATGGCGACGAGAGCGCCGGAAGGATGAGCTACGATTCGATGATTCAGTGCTCGGCATCACTGAACGGGCACTCTCGCAGATTGACTACCAGGTGCGCCGGCTGAAAACCTTCCTGTGGTGCTTTCATCTTCCCATCGCCATTACGGCCGGAATCGGGTTGTCGCTTTACAGCAACACCCGCATCACGTGGATCTGGGCCGGCGTGATCGCGCTCTGCTGCCTCAGCTACTGGGGAACCCACCGTGACATCCGGACATGCCTGTTGCCCAAGCGGCGAGAACTGGATTCGTTACGGGAAAAACTGACTAACGCGGAGAGCGGCGACGCGGATCGAGCTGGTGATCGTTGAACCCAGTTTTCCTCGACACCCATTGCGACAGTATTCAACGATGCTTGAACTACCATGAACCTGAAATATCGGTAGCTGTTCCCCCAGGCATTCATGATGACTAATCCGGCAATGGGCACCGAACCCAAACAAGAAACACGCAAACCAGAAAAGAAATCCATGACCACTCCATCCGTTTCCCTTGGCTATGTCATCCTCTACGTGAAAGACGTTGCCGCCAGCCTCACATTTTACGAGGAAGTGTTCGGTCTCAAGCGCCGCTTCTTTCACGACAACAACGGCAAGGCGGATGATCACGAAACCCGGTGAGTTCACGTTCTACCGCCGGAGGAGGAATTGAGATGGCAAAATGGTACTGGCAGGATTTCGCAACGGTCGGTGTCCCCGACTTGTGCGGTTTCGCAATTCAGCGGACATGATAGGGTATAGAGTGAAGTCCACCGACGCAGAACTACTGCGGAGCTACGCCGAAGATGGCTCCGAAGCCGCTTTTACCGAATTGGTCGAACGCCATGTCGATCTCGTTTATGGCGCGGCGGTGAGGCAGGCATGGGGTGATCTCACGCTGGCCGAAGATCTGACCCAGGCGGTCTTCACCGCCATGGCCCGCCAGGCGGGCACGCTGATCCGGCATCCAGTCCTGAGCGGGTGGCTCTACAAGTATGTGCGATACCTGGCCGCCAATCATCACCGCGCCGATCAGCGCCGACAACGTCGTGAACAGGCCACGATAAAATGAACACTCCAGATTCTTCCGCCGAGGCCGATCCACTGTGGGAGGAGGTCAAACCCGTCCTGGACGATGCCATGCACGGGCTCGACGACAAGGACCGCAATGCCGTGGTGCTGCGCTTCTACGAAAGCCAGAGCCTGCGGGAGGTCGGCGTCGCACTGGGTCTTTCTGAGAACGCGGCGAGGATGCGGGTCGGCCGCGCCCTGACCAAACTTAGAAATCTCCTCGCCCAACGCGGTGTCAGCTCCTCGACCTCAGGTCTGGCCAAAGCCCTGGGCGTGAGTGCCACTTTCAGCGCACCGGCGGGAATGGCCGCAACCGTGGCCACCAAGGCCCTGGCAGCCACCGCCTGTGTGACCACCACAACAACAACCCTCGCTACCATCATGAGCATGACAAAAGTAAAAATAGGTCTGGCCGCAACCGTTGTGACGGCCGGATTGGGAGTAACCGCGTTGCAGGAATCGCGGGTTCGCGAGTTGAGCAAGGAAAACGCCGAGCTACAAACCAAGGTGACAGAGCTGTCTCCTCTCCGCGCGGAGATTGAACGGTTAAAGGGCGAGAAAACCGGTTCGGCTCCGGCGGAAGAATTCCAAAAGGAGCGCCTCGAATCCGAGCTTGAAATTGCCAGCTTGCGGGGACGTCTGACCATGGCGATGACGAAACTGCGGGAGTTGGACACGCCCCCGGCCAAATCGCCAGATCCGAAGTCGAAGGCAGAAGCGGAGGTGCCCCAAATGACCGCGATCATGCGCGCCAGCGTCCGCACCGCGGTCGAACAGCAGACCCTTGGGAAACTGCCTCGCCTGACCGAGCGGCTCGCGCTTTCGCCGGAGCAGGAGAAGGCGGCGCAAGTCATCCTGAAACGTCACTTCGATTGGAGCTTGGAAATGGCGACCAACATGCTGGCTGGCAAATTGACGCAGGAAGATATCCGCGCGAAGGCAGAGGAAGGGGTCCGCGCGAAGAAGGTGGGAAATCCGATGGCCGAAATCCAGGCCTTGCTGACGCCCGAACAGAAGGTGGCATATGAGGAATACCAGCAGGAGGAGAAGGTTTCCATGGCGCGACTGTCCGCCAACGGCGAACTGCTCGAGATGCAAACCCCGCTCGGGCTCACACAGGAGCAGCAGGATCAGGTTTTCGATGCCCTGTATTATCAGAGAATGACGAATTCAACACCGCCTCGCGGCGTTCAACCAGCCTCAACAATGCAGTGGATGTTGGACCAGAAAGTGCGCGCATTGGAGGGAGTGTTGAGTCCCTTCCAGTTGGAGAAATACCGCCAGATCAAAGAGCAAAAGATGAAGATGATGACCAGCGTGATGACCAACATGATGCCAACACTGAAGCCGTAGATACTCCCTACGGGGAGATTACCGTGAAGGGCGAGAAATCACATCCGGTTGGGGCCTATCCCGACTTGGCGGACTGGAGGGTGAAAACCACTATTTTCGGGGCGGCGAC
>CALBIE010000392.1 GCA_937893495.1 uncultured Verrucomicrobiales bacterium
ATCCACGAGAATTCCCGTAACCTGATCACCGCAGAACGCGCCCATATAACCCATGAAGTTCACCATTCCAACCGCCGCGGCCGGAGTGCCCTTGCGGGCGAGATCAATCGCCGCCGTTCCCACCAGCAACACCTGCGGTCCGTAAATCGTAAACCCCGTGCATAACAACACGATGAGCGCTGTCCACAGCCCGACCTGGGCCAGAGTATAAAACGTCAGCGTCAGCCCGCCGAGGACAAGCATCAACATGCAAATTAACGGAGCCCGTCGCCCACCGAAAAAGCGATCGGTCATCCATCCGGCCAAATACGACCCAAGGATGCCGCCCAACGGGAGAACGGCATATTTCAGCGCGGCCTTGGACACCGAGTTGCCCTGCGTCTCGACCAGAAACGGAATACCCCAATCGAGAAAGCCGTAGCGGCAGGCATTCAGCAACCCGAGTGCAATCGCAAGTATCCACAGCCCGGGATTGGACAGCGTAATCAAAAGAGTTTCGCGCACCTTCAGTTTCGCGGGCTTTACCGCATCCGCCGGTTTGTCGAACACATCCGATTCCGCGGTGACCTCAGCCGGAGTTTCCTTCAGGAAATACAGCATGTGAAGGCAGGACAACATGAGTATTCCGGCCGGTACAAACAGCGCACCACGCCAGCCAAAGTATTCCACCGAGAATCCCGAAACAACGAATGTCAACGCCGCAGCCGCCTGGTAACCCATCCCGATAATCCCAATGGAGCGTCCACGGGTGGTGACCGGACACCAGTTCGCCGCCACGCGCATGCAAGGGGTCCAGCCCAGTGCCTGAAAATAGCCGTTACACGCCCAGACAAAAATAAGGAAGTAAAGTCCCGTGCCAAAACCAAACACGACGTTCAGCGTAGCCGACATCAGCATCCCGATGGTGAGCAGTTTTCGCGGTGAAACCCGTTCCGCAAGCTGACCATTCACGAACTGCCCGATGCCATACGCAAGTTTCAGCGAGCCAAGGATAAAACCGATCTGCGTCTTCGTCAGTTCGAACTCCGCTTCAATGCCGGGAATCGCAGCGGAAATGTTGGTGCGACAGAAATAGAACGACCCATACGTCACCAACAGAATCCATAAAGTGAACCCCTCGCCCGTGTGAGAACGTGATTGGCCTGATGATGCGTTTGTGCCCGTCATGGGAGAGTGCGGGCATCATCGACACCAACGCCGAGTTGTCAAGGAAGAGGGATGGAACAATTTCCAATGACCAAAGCTTCGGTTTGAATCAACTTTAGCGGGGACGCATCCGTGCACTGCCCGGATCGGAGCGCGGCATTCATGCCGCAGAGACGTGGTCGGAGATTGACGATTCCGGGAACCCGCCCCTCCGTAGCGCAGGCGTCTCGCCGGTCGATCGGGTGGTCTTACCAACCGCCGCCGCGGAAAAACTCGGAGCGTTGTCGGCACGGCAACGGTTTGGTGCAGGCGGGACGCCTGCGCTACAGACCGCAATCCCCCAAAACAGGTATCGACCTCACGCGGAACTTTTCTACACTCGGCAACATGAAATTTCCCTTCGGCTGCACGACCCTTTGTCAACTCGCCATCGTCGCGCAGTGTTCTGGAGCAAATCCACTACCCGACACCGCACCACTCGTTTGGCCGGAAGAGGATTTATCCGAGCGACTCATGAACGGCGCGCACGCTTTCGTGGAGCGAAAAATTTCCGAGGCACCGCTCGGTCGCGACCGATTCTGGAACCTTGATTTCACTTCACCGGATGCCTACACCAAATCTATCGCCGGAAATCGCGAACGATTTCGTAAAATGATTGGCGTTGTCGATTCCCGACTGCCGCCGCGCATGGAACGGTTTGGTGATGATGCGAATCCGGCACTCGTTGCCGAAACCGATTCCTATCAAGTCTTACAGGTTCGATGGCCGGTGCTCGACGGTGTCGATGGCGAAGGCCTGCTCCTGCGCCCGCGCGGCAAGCCGAAGGCCTTCGTCGTGTTCCTGCCGGATGCCGACACAACGCCCGAACAAGTTGCCGGCCTGACCGAAGGCGCATCCACGCAAATCCCCAATCGCCTCGCGGCCGTTGGAGTGGAAGTGGTCATCCCAATGCTCATCAATCGGCAGAAGCTCAAGACCGACGATGCGCGACTGAAACGTTCTGACCAGACCCATCGCGAATGGATTTACCGGCAGGCGTTCCAGATGGGCCGACATATCATTGGCTACGAAGTCCAACGTTCTTTGGCCGTTGTGGATTGGTTTGCCTCGCAACAAAGGGGGGACACACCCATTGGAATCATAGGATACGGTGAAGGCGGCCTGATTGCCTTTTATGCAGCCGCGCTTGATGAGCGCATTCAGGCCGCGTGTGTCAGTGGCTATTTCCAGCCCCGTCAAAACGTCTGGACCGAGCCAATCTACCGCAACATTTTCGGCCTGTTGCGGGAATTCGGCGATGCCGAAGTCGCCGACCTCATCGCTCCTCGAAAGCTGCTGATTGAGCACAGCAAAATGCCGGTCGCCACGGGTCACAAAGGCGATCTGCCCACGACTGAATTCGATCCAGTCGCCGCCGAATTGAAGCGCGTTCAATCAGCAAAACCCTTTGGTCCGCCAAAACTTTTCGGCAATGCGAAGATCGCCGATGAATCGTTTCAATCGCAAACCGTACAAGCCTTCCTGCGAACACTGTCAATTCCCGGCACAGCGCCATTAGCCGGAGCCAGGTTGACCGACACTCGCACTGCCTTCGATCCCGGTGAACGCCATGAGAAGTTGTTTCGCCAGCTCGAAAGCCATGTTCAAGGACTCGTCCGCAAGTCCGAGCACGTCCGGGATGCTGCCTTCCTGAATAACGTCATGCCCGAGTTCACCAAAGGGCGGTGGAGCACGTTGCACCGGCACGACACGCTTGCCGCGAGCAAGTTCATCGCCGGCGCAAAGCCGTATCGAGAAAAGTTTCATCGCGACCTCATGGGCCGATTCGATGAGAAACCGCTGCCGCCCAATCCGCGCTCGCGCCAGATCATTGAGAACGACAAGTGGACCGCCCATGACGTCGTGCTCGACGTCTATCCGGAATTATACGCGTGGGGAACGCTGTTATTACCGAAAGACTTGAAACACGGTGAAAAACGCCCGGTTGTAGTTTGCCAGCATGGACGGCAGGGATTGCCGCGTGACACCATTGACGCGAAGAAAACGGCCTACAATGATTTTGCCGCCCGACTGGCCGAGCGCGGATTTATTACCTTCGCACCGCACAATCTGTATCGATTCGAGGACCGCTATCGCTGGCTGGATCGCAAGGCCAACACCATTGGTGCCACGCTGTTCACGTTCATCATCGACCAACACGCGCAAATTCTCCGCTGGCTGAAGACGCAGCCGTTTGTGGACGGCGAACGCATCGCATTCTACGGTCTGAGCTACGGTGGCGAGACGGCGGTTCGCGTCCCATCAATCCTCGAAGACTATTGCCTTTCCATCTGCTCCGGCGATTTCAATCAATGGACGCGCAAGGTCGCGGCGACCGATCAACCCTTCAGCTTCATGACCAGCATCGAATGGGAGATGCCTTATTGGAATCTCGGAAACACGTTTGACTACGCCGAGATGGCCTACCTCATTTTCCCGCGTCCTTTCATGGTCGAGCGCGGGCACTGGGATCTCGTCGGCCGCGACCAATGGGTCGCGCATGAGTACGGAAAAGTCCGCTGGTTGTATGCCCAGTTCGGCCTGAGCGATCGGACGGAAATCGAATATTTCCAGGGCGGACACAGCATCAACGGCGAAGGCACTTTCCGATTCCTGCACAAACATCTTAACTGGCCAGAGCCCCGGCGTTGAAACCCGGTTCATGGTTCATGGTTCATGGTTCATTGAAGGAAGTTAAATCGAATAGCCGGCCCAGTTCCGAAACATTTACGCGACAACAAATGGCGGGAAACCAACAGTGTCGCATCGTGCGTATTGTGAACGTCCATAATCGTTCACACGGAACCAGACCGGCATTGTTACGAGACGAGCCTTACATACACACTAAGACGCAAGGCCCGTTTCCCCCACACCGGTGGAGAAATTTGTCCATTCTTTTTATAAAACCAACTACGGTTTCTCAATCACTCGATAAAACCGCCGCGGCTGACCAGCACTCGTCGCATCTTCCCAGGTGATCAACCCGCTGCTGAGCGACAATCCGGTCGTATTCGTCGTCCAAGTTACAAAATCCTGCGTGTGATGGATTTCAAATCTCGACTCCTGCCCGGCATTAATGACTCCCCCATCATCATACTTGAAGGTGAACATAAAACGCCCGTTCGCCTGCAGTTGCAAGCTGCTCAGGCGTACAATTCGTATGCCACTCGCCGGATTGAGCGTCAGCGTGCTGGCCGACAATGTCCGTAATGGATCGCGCAAGATGGCGCGTGCATTCAGTGTCTTGCTTCCGGCTTGTCCGGCCGGCACTTGAACCACTACGTCGAAACCGGTCGGACTCGCGGGAAAGCTGCCGGTCCATGCCCAGGCCACGGTCCCCTGGTCGCTGGCCGATGGTTTCACCCCGGCCGTGCTCGTGTCCGAGACGTAGCTCCAGCCCGTGGGCAAATCCAGTTCCCAGCCGTAGGCCGTCAGGCTCCCGTTATAGATCACCTGCAGGGCAACCGTCACATTCTGTCCGGCCGTGTAAACATTGCCTGCCACGGATTGGGTCGCCTGTTCGGTGCCAGCATTTACGGTGACACTCACGGCCGCTGAAGTTGTTGTTGCACCCAAATTGTCTGTCGCCTTGGCAGTCAGGCTGTGTGCCCCAACCGTCAGACTGTTCACCGTAAATGAAAACGGCGCGCTCGTGTCCTCACCCAACCTGTTTGCCCCGTCGAAGAACTCGACCTTGGCCACCGTGCCGTCGCTGTCCGTCGCCGTCGCGTCGAGCGTCACCGTCTGGCCCTGATTCGCGGTCGTCGGTGTGGCTGTCAGGCTCACCACGGGTACGACGTTAGGCACGGAATCAGACAGCGCCAACGCACTGGCCGAGAGCGTACGCAATGGGGTACGCAGGATGGCTCGAGCATTCAGTGTCTTGCTGCCGCTCTGGCCAGCCGGCACCTGCACCACGACGTTGAAGCTGCTGGGGCTGACGGGAAATCCCCCGGTCCACGCCCATTCCAAGGTGCCCTGCTGATTGAGTTCGGGTTTCACGCCAGCAGTGCTGGTGTCTGAGGCGTAGCTCCAGCCCGTCGGCAAATCCAGTTCCCATCCGTAGGCCGTCAGGGTACCCGTGAAAGTCACTTGAACCGTCAGTGTCAGGTTCTGCCCGGCCGCATACGTCTGGCTGGCGGATGTAAGCGTGGCCGCTTCGGTGGCGGCAACGGTAAATCGAGCACGTGCTTCCTCCGTCGAAGGCATCAGCCCTGATGGTTGTGGCTGAGCGGGAGGACCGGCCGCATAACCGTCTTCCGTTCCCGATTGAGCATGATATTCACCCGTCCGAATGTTGTTGGCGCGGTAGTTGTAAAGGGAAATCACCCTCGTCAACTCGGTCAGGCTGAATTTCCAGTTTCCAGTCGAATCCGCCGAGTGGAGTCGTCCACTTTGACTGCCCGGTCCAGGTCCGTAGCCATCTTCCGTTCCGGCTTCGGCATGGAATTCTCCGGTGCGGATGTTGTTAACGCGATAGTTATAAAGCGAGATCACCCGGGTCAATTCCGTGAGACTAAACCTCCAATTGAGTGTCGTATCGGCTGTATGGTACGGAACAGCCTCGTTCAGACGCAGCGGATTGGGGGTGGCGTCCACCCGAATTTCCGGCCCGCCCTCGCGTTTGCTTGCCTGGGCGGACAACGTTTTCTCACCACTGGTGCCGGCAGGGACATTTGCCACCAAATCAAACTCCACCGGACTGGCGGGGATGGAAGTCCAGGCCAGGGCGATGGTCCCCTGTTCGTTGGCCGAGGGTTTCACACCGGCCGTGCTGGTGTCCGATGCATAACTCCAACCCGGTGGCAAAACCACCTCGTAGCCGAGGGCCGTCAGCGTTCCAGTAAAATCAATGCGTACGTGGATGGACGCCGTTCCGCCCACTGTGTAACCCACTGAACCGTGAATCGCTGTCAGTCCACTGGGAGGCGCATTAACCGTCACGCTCACCGCCGTCGAGGTCTTCGTCGCACCTCCGTTGTCCGTCGCCTTGGCCGTCAGGCTGCGAACACCCTCCGGTAGCGTGCTCACCGATAGTGTATACGGACTGCTCGTGTCCTCTCCCAACTTCGTCGCTCCATCGAAAAACTCCACCTTCGCCACCGTCCCATCGCTGTCAGCGGCCGTCGCCGTCAGCGTTACCGTGCCACCCGCGCTCACGGTCGTCGGACTCGCGCTCAGGCTCACCGTCGGTGCCTGATTGGTGGGAACTCCCGCCACCGTGAAACTCCGGCTGATCACGTTGTTCGTCTCGTTGGACTCGACCACCTCATTGTCCGGATCCATCCGTAATTCCAAGGTGTGTGCCCCCGCCGCAGCCGTCCACGACTGTTGAAAGTAAACATTCAGTGCCCCGGTTGCTGACAAGTTGGGAACTGTACTGGTTCCGTCCTTCACCCGCTGACCATCGATGTAGAACGCCAACTTCAGCACCGTGCCCACCGCAAAGTTTGCGAAATTGTGGCGCGCGGCAAACGCCGTCACAACCGTCCCCGCCGTCAAGCTGTCAGTGATGTCGTTTGTCCCCGCCCCGTCGCGAAACTCCACCCCTACGGCCACCTGATCCTTCGTCGGCGCCGGCGGCGCATTAACCGTCACGCTCACCGCGCTCGAGGTCGCCATCGCACCTCCGTTATCCGTCGCTTTAGCCGTCAGGCTGCGAACACCCGCCGGCAGCGTGCTCACCGATAGTGTATACGGACTGCTCGTGTCCTCTCCCAACTTCGTCGCTCCATCGAAAAACTCCACCTTCGCCACCGTCCCATCGCTGTCAGCGGCCGTCGCCGTCAGCGTTACCGTGCCACCCGCGCTCACGGTCGTCGGACTCGCGC
>CALBIE010000393.1 GCA_937893495.1 uncultured Verrucomicrobiales bacterium
CCCTCCCATATGTTCTGTGCGGACCGTCTGGCGATCGCACAATGGGAGTCTATCCACACGCCGACCGCAGGTACCCGGACCGAGCCCCCGGGTACCCGCGTTTTTCTTTTTTCGACCGCCTAACCAGGCCAGAGCTATCGCCGACACCATGAATCGCCAAATCAAAGTCCCCACCGGAACCACTAAGAAGCAAACCCGCCTCTTGCTGATAGAGGCCGATCACGAGATGTTTGCCCGCATCATTCTCCTGCTCGAGGAATCCGCACCCCGGCAGTACGCGCTCGACTGGGCGGCCACCTTCAAGTTTGGCCTCTCGCTCCTCCGCCGAAACCAATACGACCTGGTTCTGGTGCGCAATCGATTTGGCTTCCACGCCGGCCCGGACTTGATCAAGGCCATGCGTGACACTGGAATTCAGATACCGGCAATCCTCTTGACCGAGGATGACAAGTCGGAATACATCGACCATTCGGAGTTCGGTATCTGGGACTGCCTGGATACCCGCCGACTCGATGGTGCCCTGCTGATCCATTCAATCCGCGACGCCACAGCCAACGTGCAGCATCAACACTCGCCGGCTCAATTACCGGCGGAGGCACGCTGATTACCCCATGACGGGTAAATTCCGCTTGGCGTCCAAATGAAGGCGCAAAATGATTATCCCGTTGCTTCCGTGGCCAAAACCGGCAAGAATTTCGCATGCAAATTGCGGAAAAAGCCCCAGTCCGTGGCACCCAGTTCATCTTCCTCACAGCCGCGTTCTGCCTTCTGATTTCAGGTGCGGCCGGACTTGTTTACCAGGTCGCGTGGACCCGATACCTCGCACTCTTCACGGGCCATACCAGTTACGCCGTGCTGGCCGTGCTCACGGCTTTTATGGGTGGTTTGGCAATTGGCAACGCCTGGTTCGGCAAACTCGCTGACGCTTCATCCCGCCCGCTCGCACTCTACGGCTGGCTCGAGGTGGGAATCGGAATCTATGGGCTCTGCTTCCCCGCTATCTATTTTGTAGCCCACGGCGGCTATCTTTCATTTACCGAGAGCCTTGTTCCGGGAAGTCCATTGGTTTTGGTCTGTAAGTTTGTCTTCGCCATCCTGACCCTCATCATCCCCACCGTTCTCATGGGAGGAACGCTGCCTGTGCTCACGCGCCTCGTTACTCGCTCACTCAGCGAACTGCGCGAGCGCGTTTCCGCGCTTTACGCGATCAACAGCGCCGGTGCGGTGATCGGAGTTGGCGTCGGCGAATTTTATCTTATCGCCGTTTACGGTCTCGAATTTGCCGTTACCACGGGAGCAATCCTCAACTTGATGGCTGGTGCCCTGGCATTAACGCTCAACCGGTACATTGGTGAAACGGTTCATCAATCAATCGAAGCCGTACCCGATTCAAATGAGGGACCGGCGGAGTTTGACTACCAATTGGCTGCGATCGGCATCGGAATCTCTGGGTTCGTCGCGATGCTGTACGAAGTGGCCTGGACACGCGTGCTGGCTCTGACCATGGGATCTGGCACACACGCGTTCGCAATCATGCTTATGACGTTCATCACGGGCATCGCGCTCGGTGCCTGGATCATCGGAAGACTTCGCCGACTGCCCAGCAATCTGGATTCGTTCGCCTGGCTGGAGATTGCCGTAGGGTGCAGCATCCTGCTCTCGATGACGCTCTACGAGCGCCTGCCATTGTGGTTTGTCGGACTGGCCGAAACGCTGAATCGAACACCGGAGAATTATGGGACATACCAACTGCTGCAGTTCGTCGTTTGTTTCTGCGTCATGATTATCCCAACGACCATTTTGGGGATGACCCTGCCGCTGGTCGGGCGTATCTCGACCGGAGAACTATCGCAAACCGGCCGCAGGATCGGCATGGTCTTTTCCCTGAATACCATCGGCACCGTTGTTGGTGTGCTGTTCACCGGCCTGTGGTTAATGCCCAACCTCGGGCTTGCGCGAACATTTGCGCTCGGTGCCTCGCTAAATATCATGCTCGGCGTCGTCATCCTGTACCGGAACAGTCCCGACAAATTGAATCGAGCCTTGATCGCGGCTCCCCTCGGTGCCTGCGTCATCGTCCTGGCAGCCGGTTCCCTTTTTCATCAAGCCTGGATGAACAGTTTCAACTGGGGCTTGTGGAACTGGGAGACCCCGCCCGGAACGCTGGCGGAACTCCGCCAATATAGCGAGAGCGCCCGCCCGTTGTTCTATTCGGATGGTGCGGAAGCCTCCGTGATGGTTCGGCATTTCCCTGATCAGCAACCCGTCGAGATGCAATTGCTGGTCAATGGCAAGATCGCTGCCAGCACTTTCGACGACATGCCGACCCAACTGTTGCTTGGATATATTCCAGCCATTCTTCACGCTGGCCCACGCAATGTTCTCGTCGTAGGCCTGGGCAGCGGAATCACGTGCGGTGCCGTTATGCGCCATCCGACCGTCGAATCCGTCGATGCCGTCGAGATATCCCGAGACGTTATTCAGGCTGCAAGGCTGTTTGAAAACTTCAACGACAAAGCACTGGAGAATCCAAAACTTCATGTCTTCGCCGAGGACGCTAAATCATTCCTTCTCAACAGCGGCGACCAATATGACATTATCATCAATGCCCCGTCCAATCCCTGGATGGCAGGAGTTGCCGGAGTCTTATCGCGGGAGTTTTACCTGGATTGCCACGCCCGCCTGGCTGAAGGCGGAATCGTTGCCCAGTGGTTTCATGTCAAT
>CALBIE010000394.1 GCA_937893495.1 uncultured Verrucomicrobiales bacterium
CGCGTTACCGTCTCGTTTTGCAAATGCTGGCAGTCGGGGCGAACTCAGGAACCAAAAGAAAAACGGCGATCGATCTCCATAATCTCAGGGCCGCTTTTGTTCTCCCTGATGGGAACCGCGCGCTGTGCCGCCGTTTAATCAGGAGTAGTGCGTAGTCACCAACCCGACCTCGTATCCAGCAATTCGATTTCAATCCGATTGCAAAACAGGACCACCGAATCATCTTCGCTCATCCCGAAATGGGAATTGTTGCTGCCTTCCCGGGAGAGAATTTTTCGTCGGTGAGTGAAAATTCTCTGTCGGATTTCGTCGTCGGTGCCTTTATACCCATAAATAGAGCCATGCGAGATTCCCAAAAACTGCTTGCCGAGTATGTGAAACACGGCTCCGAGGCGGCATTTCGAATCCTGGTGGACCGCTATGTTGATCTCGTATATTCCACGGCGAGACGGCAGCTGGAGAACGAACCGCATCTGGCTGAGGACGCCACTCAAATCGTGTTTGCCGAACTCGCGCGAAAGGCCGCGCTGCTGCGGCGGGAATCCACGCTGGGCGGTTGGCTGCACTGTCACACCTGCTTCGTCTGCTCGGATTTGCGACGCCGGGAACAAAGGCGACGAGCACGGGAACACCTGGCAACCGCGGGCAATGACGTTGTGGAAACACATGAAGATCCCTGGCGGCAAGCCGAACCGATGTTGGATGCCGTGATAAATGACCTGCCAGAGGAAGATCGGCGGGCGATCCTGCTCCGATACTTTGAGCGGGAATCGTTGAAGAACATCGGCGCAATACTCAATGCCAGCGAAGACGCGGCACAAAAACGAGTCAGCCGTGCGCTCGAAAAACTACGTCAATCGCTGTCGTCCCGGGGAATCACGGCTTCCATCGCCGGTCTGGCGGTTGGTTTGGATGAACGGTTGATGATCGGGACGCCAATCGGACTGGCGGAGCGCAGCGCGGCGATGGCTCTGGGTAAAGCGGTTTCCGGGATCGGCGTTATCGCCGGCATCTTGCACTCCCTTGCTGGTGCAAAACTCAAGGCGCTTGGCATAGCCGCGCTTTTGGCAGTCGCCTTGGTGCCAGTCGCGTGGATGAATTCACGGCATGTCACAGTTCCTCAGACCACCGCGACCAACGCAGCGTTGAAGAAGTCAAACAATGTCGCTGCCGCGGCCCTCCCCAAAGCCGTGCGGCGCGGAACGACCGAGACATCCGCCAGTGTCCCCGAGAGCATCGCCGCCGAAAGGGAGTTTCGCAGATTAACCCTTCAACTTTTAGCCGGTGACACCGGAACCGCCGTTACGAACGCCACTGTCGAATGCCGCCTCGAACCTTCGAGGAAATATAGCCCGATTCCCTACACCACCGACGCGAACGGAAACTGTGAAATACCGATTCCCGCCACCACCACATCCGTGGAGATCTATACGCGAATCAATGGTCTATCCGATACCCGGCTGTACTGGCCTGCCGTCCGGCGAATTCCGGTTCCGGCGGCTTACACGTTGCGCCTGACTCGTCCGCAAATCATCGGCGGTACAGTGATCGGACCGGAGGGCAAACCCGTGCCAAAGACCAAAGTCGTCTTCGGTCATAAGCGGATGCCGCCAACGGCAAGCGATCTGGAGAGCCACGAATTCCAGACATTAACTACCGCTACGGACGCGCAGGGAAAATGGGTGCTCAATCGGATCGCACCTGAAATGCTGCGCTACACCTGGGTTGAATTCGCGCACCCGGACTACATCACGAAAAGCTCCGGAATTCGTCTTGATAACGACCGGGCGATGGAAGAGGCGCTTAAGGGCCAAACACATGTTTTCCAACTTCAATCGGGTGCCACGATCAACGGCTTCGTTAGAAACAGCGAAGGCTCACCCGTTACCAATGCGGTAATCGTCGCCGGCAAGTTTCACGGCGACTTCGGACCGAAAGCGAACACCCGAACAGATGGCGCATTTCGGTTGAGTCCATTGCGTCCGGAAATCGGCACAATCTGTGTCACCGCGAAGGGACTGGTCGGCCGGACTTTCGTCGTGAATTTCGCCAAACAGAAAGACCCGTTGGCGATTGTTCTCCACCACGGTCGCACCGTGAGACTGCGCGTCGTCGATGAAGCGGGGCATCCGATTTCCAAGGGCTGGATCATTTATGACAGCGCCAAGGCCAGCGACTCGGCACCTGCCGGACCTGAACTGCCTTCGCGAATGCAATTCCAGGCCAAAGCGAACGCCGATGGTTGGGTGATCTGGACGAATGCACCGGATGGGAAGCTACCGTTCGATATTGGTGCACCGGGGCACATGAGAATCGACGACGATCTGCCGATCGGCCAAAGCGAGGCTGTTTTTGTTGTCCCGCGGCAACTGGTAGTTTCCGGGACGGCGGTCGATGCACAATCCGGCGCACCGATCCGCCAATTTCGCATGCGAAGTGGTATTCCCGGCAGCGCAGCCTTCACCCAGGCAACCGGAATCAAAGCCAACGCCAACTGGGACGCGTGCTGGGCTGATTCAGAGCGCCTTTCACCTATGTTTGCAAATGGAGTCTTTCGATTCTCTTTTCGTGAACCGGCCATTGGCGGCATTCCCAAGACTGTGTACGTCTTGAAGTTTGAAGCTGAAGGATATCAGTCCTTCACAACCCGCATCATTGCTGCCGACGAGGGCGAAGCGAAGTTCGACGTTCGCCTGAATCACGCCCAGAGTAAGTATCTAACCGTTCTCCGCCCCGATCGACAGCCAGCCGTGCTGGTGAACGTTTCGCTGGTCGGAAAAGACAGCGACTTTGTCCGGATTGTTAACGGTGCCGTTGTTTACCGCTGGGCTAACGGAAAGGTGTCCATGGTCACCGACACGAACGGAATGGCTCCATTTAATGTGGAAACCGAGGTGACTCACGTGGTCGTCGCCGACCCGATGGGGTTTTCTTCTCAATCCTTCGCTGAGGTTGAGAAGAATCCCCGCATTCGGTTGCAGTCCTGGGCAAGTGTATCGGGAACCATTCGGAACGACCCGAACGTAATCGAAGTCAAGTCCGTGCGAATCAAATCCTTTTGGAAGACGGGAAAATACGCACTGGTCGAGGTTCCGGTGGATGACAACGGCAGTTTCAATGCGGACTTCGTCCCTCCCGGGCACCTGAGCGTCGAACCGCGGCCTCTGGTGAAAGTCCGTGACTTCAACTGGCCCAAGGCGTGGCCCAAAGCAGAGGTGGAAATCGCCCCGGCGGCGACGACCAATCTGGTGTTCAATTTCCTCGAATTTGGAGCAGCAGCGACTCGCTGAACGGCAGAGCATGTCTTCCCATTCACCCTGCCCGCCATTCTCCCAAAATGGCCGAAGGTGGAAACAGAACCCTGTATCTCATGCTGGCCACATCCGAGCGCTTATCGAGGCGCGGCTGCAAAAGTTCAAAATCCACACGGCGCAACCACGCTTGTTTGTACGCTCCCTCGCGCGGACCGACGACGGCGTCATGGCAGGCAACGCGCAAACAGGTTTCCTAAGCTTCAGTCATCGGGTAACCTCCGAACGGACTGAAGAACTCATGAGAACCGGAATTTTACGATTGGCCATCCTGACGGTAAGCTGCATTGCGGCAGTCTCAGGATGGGGTGAGGCAAAACTGAAGCGTCCCAACATCCTGTGGATTGTCGGCGAGAACCTGAAACTGGACCTGGGATGTTACGGCGCGGAGAACGTCAAGACGCCCAACCTGGATGATTTGGCTGCGAGAGGGGTCCGCTACACGCATGTGTTCTCGACGTCACCGGTCTGCGCGCCCAGTCGCAGTGCGTTTTTCGTGGGGATGTATCAGACCACGAGCGACACCCATAACATGCGATCGCATCGGGACGACGGCTACCGATTGCCCGAAGGTGTCCGGCCCATCACGCACCGCTTGAAGGAGGTGGGTTATTTTTCCGGTAACATCAAGACCATTGGCGAAGACGTGGTGGGCTCTGGAAAGCTCGATCTGAATTTTGTCGAGGAGGGCAAGCTTTACGACACGGAAAAATGGGAGGACCTGAAAGGCCGGCAGCCTTTCTTCGCCCAGGTCAACACCCTCGAGGCGGAGTACGACATCTATGACCGCCAGACCTGGCGCCAGCCACGGGTGGAATGGAAAGGTGAGGACAAGCATGAAAAGATTGCCACCCCTGAAAACGTTTCACCGCCACCGTACTATCCCGATCATCCACTGGTTCGGATTGAGTGGGCCCGCTATCTGAATTCGGTTTCCGGCATGGACAAGACGATCGGCCGGATTCTCCGGCAGTTGCAACAGGATGGGCTCGCCGATGACACGGTCGTCATGTTCTTTGGAGACAATGGCCGGATTGAGCCTCGCGGTATCCACTGGTGTTATGATACCGGCTTGCACGTGCCGATGATCATCCATTGGCCGAAGAACTTTCCCGCTCCGGCCAATTATCAGGCCGGAAGCGTGAACGACGAAGTCATCAGTCTCATCGACGTGACTCCGACGACGCTTGGTTTCGCTGGAATCAATCGCCCACTGGGAATGGATGGTCGGGTTTTTCTGGGCAACCGGCTGGGACCCCAGCGCCAATACGCCTTTTCCGCTCGCGATCGGATTGATGAAACAGTGAACCGAATTCGCAGCGTGAGAGGGAAGAGATTTCATTATCTCCGCAATTACTATCCCGATCGGTCTTTCACCTCGCTCAACCGGTACAAGGAGAAATGTTTTCCCATCAAACCCCTCATGCGCCAATTGATGGCGGAAGGAAAGTTGACCGGACCGCCCGCCGCCCTGATGTCCCCCGTAGTCGCGGCTGAGCAGTTGTTCGATACGGTCAACGACCCGCATGAAATCAACAATCTCGCCGCGTCCGCGAAGCCGGAACATCGGGAGGCGCTGATTGCAATGCGAGCCGCGCTTTCCGTCTGGATGGTCGAGACGCAGGATCAGGGGGTGTTCCCCGAACCGGCGGAAGTCGTCGCGCCGTTTGAAAAGGAAATGCACGATTGGTTCGGGACGCCGGATTGGTATCGGCGGCAGAAATGACCGACCGACGGAATCGAATTGAATACAACGATGAGGCCAAGCGCGAACCAGTCAGGTGCCATTGCGGTTTGGATGGTCGTCGCAATGTTCGCTTACGGTGATTTACGCGTCGAGTCCGCCGAACCGTTTTCAATCGTATCGATGACGCTCGACGACCGGGCGCTGGCGGGCGCGCACGATGTCGAACTATCCGGCCATCTGGCCTTCGTTCCCGGCAAAGGGCAGTCGCTCGCCATCATCGACATCGCCAGACCGGAGCGGCCGGAGATTCTCTGGTTCAAGAACGATGCGGAGATTCCCGATTCGGAAACGGTGCTGCTCGATGGTGATTATCTGCTGTTGGGTACGACAGATTTCCTGACGTTGAACATCAAGAATCCGCGTCAGCCGGTCATCCTGACAAAACTATCAAATCGACCTCGCATCGATCGCATCAACGGGATGGTAAAGCTTGGCGACTACGCCATTGCCGCCAACAAGGCCGGCTTTATCGACGCGTTTGACGTGCGTGACATGACCGATCCAAAACTGTTTGGATCCCTTGAGATGAAGAAGCAGTTCGATCTCATTTCTCCGCATGATATTTGTGCGTTCGGCGATCATGTCGTCATCGTCGATCCGCGTGGATTTGTTCCCCCGACCGGGAAACTGGCCGTCTTCAAGGCAGGGGAAAAAGGTAAGATACTGCCGATCCCGCAATGGAAACTCGTTGGCGTGGCGGAAGGCAAGGCGTTGATCGGGGCCAATCGCGTTCAGATGTCCGGTTCATTCGCCTGCGTGGGCGGCAGCTTCAGCCCCAGAAGCCGCACCAACGCCGGGAATGAAAAGGGAGAAACGATTAGAGCGCACATGACCGTGGTGGATCTTTCGAATCCCGCCCGGCCAGGAATCGTGGCGGAGCTGCCGTTTCCCGATGAGCGCGGTCCCAACGGGCTCACCATCGCGGGCAAGGTCGTCTTCTGCGCCGGTGGCCAGACCGTTGCCGCGTATGACATCAGCGATTCAAGGAAGCCGGTGACATTGGCCAGCCAGAGTTTTCCGCGATACAAAACGGATGCGAAGAAGACCGACAATTATCACGACCTGATCTATCGCGACGGAAAACTTTATGTCAGCGCACAGACTGACAACGGCTTCCTGATACTCCAGGTGAATGATCGGCGAGTTCGAGAACTGGCGGAATAAGTTCGCGGGCACAACAGAGCCGGGGCTGACAGAGTGTTCAACGAAAGTAGCCGCCGAGGTGAGGAGGCGGATTCTACGATTCCGATTGCCATTGAAATCCGCCTCCTTACCTCGGCGGCTACCGGGATGTTAATCGGCTTTTCTGAATCCCGGCCCGCGCAGAACTTTCCCCGGTTTGGCGCCGGTGTGTTTTCCATCGGCGAAAACCAATCCGCCGTTGACGATTACGTATTTGACGCCTTCGGAATGGGCGTTCGGTTCGGCGAAGGTCGCGCGATCTTGAATCGTTTCGTAATTGAAGATCACCACATCGGCCGCGAGGCCTTCGGCGAGTTTTCCCCGGTCATGGACGAGCACCTGGTTGGCGGCGACAGCGGCCATCTTGGCGATGGCTTTCTCGAGCGAGATGACGCCCTGATCGCGCACATACTTTGAAAGGATTCGCGGGAAAGATCCGTAGCCGCGCGGATGCGACGCGATGCGCGATCCGCCGGCAGGGCCGACGTCGGTGCAGAATGACACGAACTCTTCGCGCATGGCCGCCATCTTGTTTGCCTCGGTCATGCTTTGCGGCAACGCAAAGGCGCCGTTGCGCAGGATGCTCCAGAAAATATCCCATTCGTCCTTGCCTTCCGCTCGGGCAATCGCGGCCAGGGTCTGCCCGTTGTATTTCCTGTAGGCACTGGAATTGATCTGGCCCAGGACGACTTTGTCCCAATCGTGGCCCGCGTGGCGAAACCAGTTCTCCCAGCCTTCGCCCTTTTCCATTTCTTCGCGCATCTTCTTCCGCATGTCCGGATCCTGAATGCGCCTTAGAAACTCCTGTGGACCCCTGGCGGAGTGACTTGGATGAATGAAGGACGAGAGGCTCAGCCCGTTGTTGATGTAGGGATAAATGTCCGCGTCAACGTCCCGTCCGGCGGCACGGGCGGCCTTGATGCGCGCGATGGCGAGCTGCATCTTGCCCCAATTGGCCCGACCGGCTGCCTTGAGATGGAAGATGTGCACCGGTGTGTTTCCTTTGCGGCCAATCTCCAGTGCCTCGTCGATGGCTTCGAGCAACTGATCGCCTTCGTTGCGCATGTGGGTGTAATAGCGCCCGCCGTATTCACCGGCGACACGGCACAGCGCGGCGATTTCGTCCGTCGAAGCATAGACTGCCGGAGGATAAATCAGCGCCGTGGAAACTCCAATCGCGCCCGCTTCCATCGCCTCACGAACGAGGGACTGCATCTGTTCCATCTCGATGTCAGTCGGTTTGCGATCCGTGCGACCGATGACGATGCGACGCACCTGCGTATGACCGACCGTCTGGACGACGTTGACGGGCATCCCTTTTCGGTCGAGCAGTTCGAAATACTCGCGCATGGTTTTCCAACCGGCTTTCTTGCCTTCGACGTCGTCAAGCGGTGCCGCCGATCCGCCTTCGCCGGCGAGAATCGTGGTGATGCCTTGCGACAAAATATTGTTTCCCGCCGCTGCGTCCTCGAGAAACGGACTCGCTGTCTGGCCCATCATGTCGATGAAACCGGGGCAGACGGTGAGGTCGCTGGCATCAATGATCTTTTTGGCGGTGGCCTTTGTCAGTCGGCCCATCTTCGCGATCTTGCCGTCGCGAATACCGATGTCGCCCCGGAACCACGGCGCGCCCGTGCCATCGACGATCTTGCCGTTGCGAATCAGGATGTCGAATCGTGAACCTGTCGATCGCCTGGCGAGCAATGTCGGCGACTCAGCGGTTCGCTTGAATTCCATGAAGTGCGAAAGCGAAAAGTAGTCTCTTGCCTGGGCGACGCCGATGCCGGTGAGTTGAGCGCCGGTTCCTTCGAGGCGAATCTGCAGATCCACCAGTCCATGAAAACTCGGTTGCGTTTTCAAACGCGTGGTGACTGTTCCGATAAACTGGCCTGAACGAACCGCCACGTCGCGCAACGTCATCGGCGGTTGGCCGTTGAACGAAATCTTCGCCCGTTGCTCGTCGCCAATTTCCAGCCGCGCGGTCAGGTCACCGTCGTAATGCACGAGCCTTCCGTTCCAGCTACCGCGAAAAGGACTCCAATCCACTTTCACGACGGGTTGTGGCGAAGGGACGTCATCCTTCGCGGTGGGAATCAATACCCGGGTGATTCGCTTTTCAATCTCGCTTCTAAATCCGGAGGCACCGGCATTGAGCAGCACGACGTAACCAGTATTGCCGTCGGGAAATCCACGGACCCGCGTCGAGACTCCGGGCATCCCACCGCTGTGGGCAAAGGAGGGCTGCCCCATATAGGGTCCGACGAACCATGCAATGCCCGTGCCGGAATATGGTTGGAGTGGATTGCGGACACTGCTGAGCATTCGCATGGCCCGCGCTGTTTCGGGCTTGAGCACCTGCGTCCCTTCCAGCACTCCGTTGTTGAGATGCATGCGGAGAAAACGGGCGAGGTCGTTGGCCGTGCTCCAGTTGGCCGAAGCCCCATCATGATCGAAACCATACGGCGCGACCCGGACGAACCGGCCCCCGGCATCGAAGGCATATTGCGCGGTGGCACGGTCCTTCAGCCCGGCACGCACGTGATCGGACGTGGACGTCATGCCCAGTGGATCATAGACGTTCCTCTCCATGAATTCGCGGTAGGTCGTCTTGCCGCGCAGCGCGACGACGTGATCAAGAATGCCGAAGGCGAGATTGCAATACTCCCAGCGACTTCCCGGTGGATTGTAGGAATACCCATAACGCTCAATCGAGACATCACGGGTTGGCGGCACGACGCCGTTGTAGAAAAAACTCCAGTGCACCGGCATGCCCGATGTGTGATTGGCCAATCGGCGCACGGTCATGTCTTTCGGTGAGCCGCGATAGGCGCGGAGTTTGGATTTGCGCAGGTAGTCGTTCACCGGAGCGTCAAGTCTGACGAGGCCACGATCGACGAGCACCATCAGCCCGGTGGCGGTCATAGGTTTGGAAACCGAAGCGAGCAGGTAAAGGCTGTCAGCCGTCGCCGCGCGACCGGCTTCGATATCGGCGCGGCCAAATCCCTCGGCCCAAATGACTTTGTCGTTTTTGACGACGGCGACCGCCACGGACGGAGCCCGGCGGTCCCGAATTCCCTGTTGGATGTATTTTCGCACTGAAGCGAATTCGGCAGGCGCAGCAACATCGGCCGACTGGGCGGTTGGTTGACCGAGAAAAATGGAGCAGACGAGAATCGGCAGCAGGCGCGTGTTCATGGTTTTTTTGAATGGCGGTTCGAACCCAAAGCCAGATGGGATTCCAAATCGTATGAACAGAAGATCAGTCTGTCTAGCGGCCATTCCTTGCTTCGGCACCGGTGGGCGCATCTCAATTTCCTGCAAATGCCGTAATGCGTCTGAAGGGGGCGTCTATTCTCCCTCCCCTCCATATGAATGGAGGGGAGGGGAGGTTCGTTGGTGAACAGGAATGGATACGCTCCCCGACCCTTCCCATGAACCTGACGGAGCGCGGGTCTGTGACCCGCAGCAACTTCGCCAGTCATATCGTGGCCAAGACCAACGGAAACGCCTTCAAGTCCGGTGCCTGCTGCGGCTCACAGAGCCGCGCTCCGGTTCAGGGGTTCGAAGCGCGAAACATCGTTTCGGCGAAATCTCTCCCCACTCGTGCTCGCGGGGAGAGGGAGAAATGCGAGTGCCCGGCCTTGGCCGGCGACGGTCATTCAGTTGAACCACGAATGAAGACGAATTCGGTGGGGCGGTCGGCGAAGACAAAGCACCGCTAATCGACTCATCAAAAATTGGGTGCCATTACCGTGGCCCACACGCGACGTTTGTCAGTGATTGGTGTTCATTCGTGGTTTTTCGACTCCATCGTTTCGGCTCAATGCCCTTCAAATCCAACTTGTGTTGATGCACTGAAGCACCCAACAATGCCGTCATCCAAATGCACTGCGAAGTTGCCGGGCGTCTGGTGTTGTCAGAATGAATAATCTGAATCCCAAACTCCGAAATGGAATGAGGAGCGCGCCCGCCTCGGGCGCTGTTTTCCGCGCCCTCGCGGAAAACCCTGCCGCACTGAAACGATCCGAGCGTTCGTGGCAGTCCCGTGCGCAAGACGCTGGCCGCGAGGCGCGGCCAGCCACACCCGGGGCGGGTGTGCTCCCGAGCTTCGGACTCTGGCTAAAGTTCTTTTTCGCCGGGGTGTTGTCTTTATCCAGCCAGTTTCATCTCTTCGCCGAATCCGACTGGCCGCAGGCGGCGGGTGCCACAGGAAACTTTCAGTCGCAATCCGCAGCGCCCGTCGCGTGGAGTGTGGTGCTCGGGCAAAATATCGCCTGGAAGTTGACCCTTCCGGAAACCGGGCAAAGCACCCCGGTCATCGCCGGGGGCAAGGTGTTTTTCACGACGATGAAAGAGGTCGAGGCGGATGCCAAACTTGGTCAGGATATTGTGGCATGGTGTGGCGATGCCCGCATCGGCAAGGTGCTCTGGCAGCGGGCGATACCCGGCAAACACCCGCTGCGCCTGTCCGGTTGTTTCAGCGACAGCAGTTCGCCGTCCGCCGTATGTGACGGGGAACGCGTTGTGTTCATCAATGCCTCCGGCTCGATTGCCTGTTTCGATCTCAACGGCAAACCGCTTTGGAAACGGGACGTCCTCAGTGCCGGCCGGACGCTTCCATTTCTGAATCATGGGCGAATCATTTTCACGCGACAGATTTATCCGCCGAACCCCGACGGCAACTTCCCACACAAATACGCGGATTCGCCGCTGGAAATGTGGACGCAACTTCACGCGCTCGACATGACGACCGGCAAGGATGTCTGGACCAGCCGTTGCGGTGTCAACATGGGGAACGCCGTCCTGCCGCAGAAGTTGAAGGACGGGCGCGAGGTTGCGGTCGTGGGTCGCGGCGGCGGTCACGGCCCGCCGGAGAAGCCGGACGGCATCTCGCTGGTGAACCTGAAGGACGGTTCGACGCTCTGGACCTTGCCGCTGGAAAAATTCATGAGCACCATGAGCTATCGCATTCGCGAAGATGTGGCGCACATTTTCGATGGTGGTGAACACCTGTCAATCGATGCGCTGACGGGCAAGGTCGTTCGTCGCGTCTCCATTTTGAATGACGTTTCGGTGCGGCGGCGGATTGACGGCACTTACACCAAGAAAACCGAATCCATCGCCGATGCACGAAAGGGCCGGATGATTACGCAGACGTCGAATCTGCTGGTCGGTCGGTATCATTACTTCCGCAGCTACACCCGTCCCTACCTCGGTCGGGTAAACGTCGAGAATGGCCGGGTTGAATACCTCGAACTGCCGCTGCAACTCGCCCGCGCCGAAGGTGAAAAAGACCGGTTGCAATGGTTTGTTGAACCCAAGAGCAAAAAAGATCCGCAGATGAAGGATCAGGCCATCGCTGCCAACGACATGAAGAACTCGCGCGGCTTTGAAGTCGTCGGCGACAAACGCTCGCGCGGCAATGGCTGGGGACACATCGCCGCTGCCACGCCATCCGTCGCGGGAGATCACCTTTATGTGCCGGTGATGAACGGCACGGTTTACGTCATTCGCTGGAACGCGGAAAAGCTGGATGAAAAGGCGATCATCGCCATCAACGATCTTGGGCCGGTGGGACAATCATTCAATCGCGCGAGCCTGTCATTCGCCGATGGCAGAATCTACGCGCACACGATTCGCGAGTTGATTTGCATCGGGCAATGATTACTGACAATCCAGCGAGATGAATTCAAAGGGACAATCAACGCGGGAAACGTTTGTTGGTGAACCCATTATCCCGGAGCGCATGTCGGTCCTGGCCGCTCCGATGGAGATCGGAAAACCCGGATTGCCCCGGGATTTCACCTGGAAGGGCAGGCGGTTTTCAATCCTTGAAGTGATGGAGGAGTGGAAACAAACTGGCGATTGTCGTCATGGCCCCGGTGAACGATATGTCCGCAAACACTGGTTTCGCGTCCGGACGACTGACGACCTTGAAATGAAGATCTACTTTGAACGTCAGAAGCGATCCAGCGGAGGATCGAGATGGCGTCTTTACAGCACCCAAACGCCGAATCAGGCGGTGGAACAAACGACCGTTTGACCAAGTCTTTTTTCATGGCGTCGCGTGTTTCCCCGAACTTCAATCCGTGAAGTTAGAACAAAAGCCCAGCCCCTCGCGGTTCTCCCTCCTTATCGGCGGTGGTTTTTCAATGGCACGAGCGTCGAGCTGGCGTATGTTGGGGACAATCCGATAAAAAGAACTACCGATAGTTAGTTGACGGCATGACCACTCCCACGACAAGAGCTACGGTTGCTTGGCGCTGGATTCTCATCACCGCAGAGTTGCTTGTCGCTGGCTACATGGTCTTTGCGTTGATGGCAGGAAGGGCAGCGCGACACCCATCGGAAGGATTTGCAGTCATTGGCATCCCCGTGTCTGTTGCTTGGGTCTTCCTATTCCTTGGTAGTCCGTTCTTGGTTCGATCGCAAGGTTGGCTCGCAATTCCAGGTTGGAGCATCGCGGTCGCGACTTTTTTCTGTCGCGACTTTTTTCTTGCCAGCTTTACGATGACACTGATGCTGCCTAGAATCGACGAGTAATCGGAAGTACCTTGTGTAACCGCGCGTCTCATCCGTGTCCGGCGAGCGGCCAGACACTACAGGCCGGCGGCCTGTGCTCCTCTTGCCCGATACCGGGCGCAATCGTTGACACTGATGCAATCCCGTATCAACGGACGGCGACCCATTCAATCGAGTGAAACGTGCAGGTGGTTTCGAAAGCGCCGACGCCGACGCGGACCGATGCCGGCAGTTTCCATCTGTCGAACAGGCTGAGACCTTCGATCTTTCCGCTCCACGACACGTATGGCTTTCGATCCAGAAAGATGGCGATCGCAGCTGAGCCATTCCCCTGCTTCCGCACGCGAACTGAGACGGCGTGGCACCGATTGCTGGTGATGCTGCTGGCGCGACCGGTGCTGTTGTTCGCGACGGGTTTGCCATCGATCATTCCCAGCCCGTCCCATTTCCCGGAGAACGCGCCGAACACGGCCAGGCATTGCCGCCCAAAAACGGGAATGATTGCCGCGACGGAATCGGTCCCTCCGGTGCGAGTGAAGGTGAAGTTTAAATCGTAGCCGCCGCGGACCAATTCGCCCGGCACTGGAAGCGCGCACCGGCCGGCGCTGACGGGTTTCCCGATGCTCAGTCCGGAATCGTCCCTCGTCCATTCCCCGGCGACGGCGTCCCTGGCCGGATTGATCATCGGCAGCAGATCAATCGCCTGACCCGTTGCAGGCGGGATGCTCGTCGTGCCGCCGGTTGTTTTCGCACTGGGTTTGCTGGCCAGGTTTTCCGTTGAAATAATGCAGATGTCACCAAAGACGCCTTTCGTGTTTACACCCGTCCACAGGGCGATGGCATTCCCGGTTTTGGTGAACGGCCTTTCGATGACCATGACCGGATCCGCGAGGTCACCAGCAAATACGCGGACGCGCCGTTCGCCAATCTCCAGCTTCATGCGGTGCCACTGGTTGGGTTGCAAGGGGCACGGTTTTTCATAGACATCAGGAAACGCTGTTCGCAGTGCTCGCCACGACCGTTCGGGTTCGGAGACGTATTGAACCGCATGCCGGCGGTTGACGGGATCCGAATCCTTGAAGCGGAATGGCCGAAAATAAACGGCCTCGTACGATGAATCGTTTTCGACATGAAACGCCACGCCGACGAACGGGTTGTCCACGGTTGCAAACAGGTCGAATTCAATCGTCCCGGTCCGGAGGCCGACGCCCTTGAGCACGAGCAACTGTTGCCGGCCAGGCTGCGTCGGTTGGAGTTCGACTGCCTCGCGTCCCAACGTCTTTGTGATCGAAATCTCGGTGTTCACCCGTCGGTGTCCCGGCTCCAGCAGATTGCGGGGCGACAGATCGATTGCGGGGGCGCGCGTGGATTGAGCCGGTGTGTCGATGGCGAGCAACAGGAATCCTCCGAGGAGGCCGATGAGGTGCGGATGGGTTTTCATATCTGGATTCGTTCGTCGCATGACAGGTAGCATTCATATACCGTGCCAGCGGTGCGGGCGGGCAGCACATCAACAAGACTGATTCCGCCGTG
>CALBIE010000395.1 GCA_937893495.1 uncultured Verrucomicrobiales bacterium
CACCCCACTATCGGCGGTACGTGTTGCAGCAATCCGGCAATCCTCTGGCCGGCCCCAACGGCCATCCGGGCGCAACCCGGGATGTCGGGCATCGCGCGCCTCTGGGAGTGAGGGATGGCAAGGGGATTATGTTTGTTGGATACAATGGCGAGATTTACCCGGCCGGGTTCCTGCCAGTCCGTTGCGGAAAATTTCCGGAAGATTCCGTTGTGGAAGTGTATCGAAACCACTCGGCGTTTTGCGCCTTGCGCGATCCCGATCAGTTCAAAGGCAAGTGCGGTTACTGCGAGTACCGGCAGATATGCGGCGGCAGCCGTTCCCGCGCTTACGCCGTGACCGGTGACATGCTGGAATCCGAACCCGACTGCGCCTATCAACCGCAAGAGGCCGCAATGGCATGATCGGGAATCCTTCAATCGAGTGGAATGGTTCAGGTCAATCTATCCGGCAGCGGCCACCTGGCCTGATACTGGAGATCCACCAACCTGGAGGGTTCTGACGACATGCACACCCAACTGAAAGCCACGAACAACTTATTGGCAGCTCGTTAGCTGAAGGCAACTCGAATACAAGTTTGCATACCGAATGAAACTGATACGTTTTTTTATTTCTCCCGATCACAACTACTTCGGGCATCACGGCAAACCGGCCGGAGAGCACGAGGCAATGGAGCCGGATGAGATCTGTTGTGTCGCCGGGCGAGGGCTACAGGGTGACCGATTCTTTGATCACAAAGATAACTACAAGGGACAGATTACATTCTTCGCGGACGAGGTGTATTCGGATCTCCGGCAACGTTTCAAGATTACCGGCAAACCGGCTTCGGTGTTTCGTCGCAACGTTTTGACGCGGGGCAGCGATTTGAACTCGCTGGTTGGCCAGGAGTTTGAAGTGCAGGGCGTGAAATTCATGGGAGTGGAGGAATGCAAGCCGTGCTACTGGATGGATCAGGCTTTTGGCCCGGGAACGGAAGACGCGATGAAAGGACGCGGCGGACTGCGGGCGCGGATTCTCACGGACGGTATTCTGCGGTTGGATGAATCTGCCGATGAGATTGTGTCGGACCCGCCCCTGTAAAGAGAGACGTTGTCATCAACATTGCCAACTACCGCATCTTAAACTCCGCCCGGACCTGTACCACCGGCTCAACGAATCGTCATCCCGTCTGAAATTTTGGATCGTTTTAACATCCTCTTTCGTCCGGTGGGACGGTACAATTTAGTCTTCACTGGATCTATGTTCCGCATCATCGCAATTACAACATGCCTGCTGGCATCAGGCTGGCGGAATGCCGCCGACCAGAGCGGGTTCCTGAAAAATGGAGTCACTGCGCATCGCGGCAACTCAGGCGAGTTTCCGGAATGCACTCTCCCGGCGTTCCAAAGCGGAATCGCAGTTGGAGCAGATTGGCTTGAACTGGATGTCCTGCTTAGCCGTGACGGGAAATTGGTCGTAATTCATGATCGAACCACTGGGCGGGTGGGTGATCGGGATCTGGAAGTGACGAAATCGACCTATGCTGAATTGTCGGAAGTGGATGTGGCCACCGACTTTCGAAAGCGCCATCAGAAGACCCTGGCCGATTGCCCCAAGGCGAGAATGCCGCTGCTGGAGGAGGTGATTAGTCTTGTCATGACCCAGCGCAGGAGCCGCCTTTCAATTCAGCCCAAGATGGATTGCGTGGCTGAAGCGATCAAACTGATTAAACGCCTGGGCGCGCAGGAATGGGTCGGATTCAATGACGGGAATCTGCAATACATGAGCAAGGTAAAACAACTCGCGCCGGAGATTCCCGTGTTCTGGGATCGGGGGAATTCGGATCTTGCGCAGGATTTGCTGATTGCCCGCCGGCATGGATTCGAAGCGTTGGTGCTGAATCATCAGGTGTTGACAGCCGAGAAAGTGAGGATGATCCAGCAGGCCGGATTCGAAGCCGGGGTTTGGACGATAAACAGGGAAGCCGATTTGCGACGTTTCCTGAAAATGAAAGTGGACCGCATCTACACGGATTATCCGGCGCGTTTGCTGGCGCTGAAATAACCGTTCAGCTTTTCTTCTTTTCCACCATCAGATAGACGCGCAGATAGCCGTCTGCTTCGGCCGTCGCCAGCCGCAATCCATCGGAAGCGAGGTCCAGATCACGGGCGTTGTTTTTCAGCTTCATCTGATAAAACTCGTCCTTCTCGCCTTTCTTCCAGAACACCAGATATCCGCCGCTGCCGCCCGCGCCGACAATGACGGTACCGTTGGGGTGCAACGCGAGACCCCAGGCCACGCCCTGGATTTTTTTCTTCGCAAGATGCTCCACCACCTGCTTGCCGTCCCCCCAGTTGAAGATCACCACGGACGGATTTCCCACGCCGGCAAACGCGTTAGTGACGTTCGTAATCCCGCTTCCAGCCAGTTGCTTTCCGTCCTTGCTGAAAGCCATGCTGCGAAACCCGCCGATGTTCGCGACGAATGTCTTGTCGAATTTCACAAGCGAGTCGGCCTTCCACGTCCGCATCATTCGCCCGGTGG
>CALBIE010000396.1 GCA_937893495.1 uncultured Verrucomicrobiales bacterium
CGGAGCAGCTCCGGTGCATTTGCAGTTAACTTTCGTGCCGCCTCATCCCTTTCTTTGCAATATGCCGGAGACCCATTCCATCCGCGGCAAGAGTTTGACGGAGGTGTACGTCAAGCTGGTGCGATTCCTTCGGAGGCATGGATTCGAATTTGGCCATTAAGCGATAATCCCGTCCTGACATCGCTGCTACACGGTGACCACAACGCCGAATCAGGCCACCCGGAGCAACCGATCCCTGACTGGGAACAACCCGTAGCAGACGAGGTAATAAGCCTCAAGAATCCCTTGACTAAACAAGGCGGGATCAGAGCCTTCTCACGGCGGCTGCTACGGCTCAATGCTCTGATCGATACTTCACCTGACCAAGGATACGTTTGAGGTCACCTTTCTTCAGGATCGATCTCAATGGAATCCAATTCAATCGGCCAATTCCGCGGCGACCTCTGGCACGAGTTCGACGCCACTCCCGGAAGCATCGACCAATTGAATCGTTCCGTTTTCCATTTTGACGCCAACCGCCGGATCTTTCGCAATCAAAACCGCTCCATCCAGGTCGGCGTAATCCAACAACGGCGAAAGGTGCGCAGCTGCGGATATCCCGACGGAGGATTCAACCATGCAACCCAGCATGGTTTTCATTCCCAGCGTTCGGGCACGCCGCAGCATACGCAATGCGGGTGTCAGGCCACCACACTTGCAGAGCTTAACGTTGATGCCGTGAAACAGACCGTGGCAACGCTCCACATCCGACTCGGTCTGGCAGTTCTCATCCGCCATCAACGGAAGTGCCGAGCCGTCGAAAACGCGCAGATGATCCTCCCGGCTCGCGGCCCGCGGCAAGGGTTGCTCGATGAACTCAACCTCCAGTTCTGCGAGCGCCTTTGAATTCTCGATGGCTTCCTCAACCGACCAGGCACAATTCGCATCCACCCGAAACACGGCATCCGTGTGCCGCCGCAACTCACGAACGATTTCGATGTCATCGGGTGTGCCGAGCTTGATTTTGTAGATCGGCCAATCGGGTCGCTGCATCAATTTGGCTACCATCGTTTCGATGCGATCGATGCCAATGGTGTAACTCGATTTTGGAACATTCTCCCATGGGAGATCCCACATCTCGTGTAGCGGCTTCCTCTTCAATCTACCAAACAGGTCATGCGCCGCGATATCAATGGCCGACAGCGCAAATAGGTTGCCCGCCATCCGTGACTGCAGCGTTTCCCATAGATCTTCCGGCGAACCGAATTCGTAATCGGCGAGAACCGGTTCCACGTCGCGCACGGCGGCAACCAGCGAATCCACCGAATGTCCGTAGAAAGCTTCGTCCGGTGCTTCACCGAAACCACTGACACCGTTCGCGCTCAGCTCGACGACCAGACAGGATTGAAAAGCCTTCGATTCACGCGATATCGTAAATACGTGTTCCAGCGGAAGTCTGAATCGATGGAGAGTCAGTTTCATTGAGTCAAGTCACTCAACGAAGAGTAATGTTGGTGCCTGAAACCACCGGTCTTCATTAGTGAACATCAGCGTTTATCAGCGGTTCAATAGAATCGCCCTGGTTAAGCGACTTCCACATCTCGTCCGCCTTTATCGGCCGCTTCCTGCAATTGCAGAGTGATGCGGGCGGCCTTGAGCACGTCTTTGGATGAAAGGTGGAGACCCTCCGTTTCGCCCGCGATTTCGCGCAGGAACGATTCAAGGTAGGCACCGGGTTTGCCAGCGGGCGGTTCGACCTCGCGGGCGGCCGGTTCACCATTTTTGTAAACCGTAATGGTTTTGGAATTGTAGGTTGCCTCCAATACACCCCTCGTTCCCCAGATGGTGAAGCGCCAGTAAAGCGGCATCTGGTAACCGATGGAATCGGGAGTCAGATAGGAGACATCACAGATGACACCAGCGCCATTGGCGAGGGTGAACATGCCTTGACCGCATTGTTGAAACTCGGGGTGTTGGGGTGCGGTTGCGTTCCAGCCGCGGGCGGCAACAATCGTCTTTATGGCCTGACCCGTCGCCCAGGGAATGAAGTCAATGGCGTGAACGCCGATATCGTTCAACACGCCGCCGTGCATTCCCGGTTCAAAATACCACATCGGACGCTTGCCGTAGTTGAGCGGATGTTGCCCATTAAAACTGATCGCCTGCACCTCGCCGATGACACCGTCCTGAATCTGCTGCCGCAGTCCGAGATAGATCGGCAGATCCCGCATGTCCAACATGCAGCCCACAACCCGCTGTTGCTTCCGTGCCGCCGCCTCAATGGCATCCAACTCGGCAATCGAGATACAGATCGGCTTGTCGCTGATCACTTGCCTACCCGCCTCCAATGCGGCGAACAGCAATTCCGCGCGGCGACCGTAACAATCCCCCACCGCCACCACGTCGCATTCCACCCCGGCAAGCATCGTGGCGTAACTGTCGTGCGTTATCTCAAGGTCATCGCGCTCGACCAGGCTGGCGCGGGTCTCGGCATCTTCTTCGCAACAGGCGACAATCTCGATCTGATCGCTCTCGCGACAGCGCTGGTACATGTCAAAGATGTGAGGATGACGAAAACCGACGAAGGCAAATTTTGTACTCATGATTATTTCAGTCCATTCCCGACCGCAGTTTCTCCATCACCTGGTTTTCGGTTTCTTCAGGGTCTGAATCCGGATATCCTTGAACATCACCATCAGCTTGTTGCCCGAGTGCATCTGCATCACCAGATGTCCTGACTCAACAACCGGATCGTCCTTGAGTTCGCCGATTTTGATCCCGTTAAGCCAGGTAACGACATGTCCGCCATCAGCCAGGATTTCCATTTCATTCCAGTCATCAAGCTTGAAGGCCTTTTTGACAACCTCGGCATCCGGCTTGCTGATCCAGGCGCGACCGTAGCTTTCGTAGATGCCTCCGGTGTTGTTTCGGGGATCGACCTCCACCTGCAGACCGTGCGCCCGGTCCGGTGGCTTGATGTGGGTACGGACATAAAAACCGCTATTGCCTTCGAGCGACTTGAAAGTGAATTTCACCCGCAGGTTCTGATATTTTTTGTCGGAAACCAAAAGCCCGTACAGCTTGGCGGCAGTTTGAGTTTTTCCAACAATGGCTCCGTCTTCGATGACCCATTCTCCGTCTCCGACCTGGTGCCATCCCTTGAGGGTTTTTCCATCGAACAGCGAAACCCAGGCCGATTTGGTGTTAACGTCCTTCTCGGCGGCAAACGTAGCGACACACAAGCTGAAGGTCAGAGCCGCACCAATTCCGATGGTGTTAAGTTTCATATTTTTCATTTGTTTTTTTTCGGTTGGAGCGATGAGCGATTGAGTGAAGCATCCGCGCGCCAATCGTAAAGTCAATGATCGCCTTGCTGATGGAATTGTCTGCAACTCGTGATGCTCGTGAATCAATGGCCTCTCCGGTTCGCAATGTCGATTATCCGCGTCAAAGGAGATTGATCGAAATATTCTTCACGCGAGAATTTCTCCAACCACCTTTCCATGCACATCCGTCAACCGGTAGTCGCGACCCTGAAAGCGATAGGTGAGCTGTTCGTGGTCGAAGCCGAGGAGATGGAGCAGGGTCGCGTTGAGGTCGTGGATGTGCATCGGGTTTTTGACGATGTTGTAGGAAAAATCGTCAGTCTCGCCGTAGGTCATACCGCCCCGGATATTTCCGCCGGCCAGCCAGATCGAATAGCACCGCGGATGATGGTCGCGGCCGTAGTTTGTTTTTGTCAACGCGCCCTGAGAATAGACGGTTCGGCCAAACTCGCCGCCCCAGATGACGAGTGTTTCTTCGAGCAGCCCGCGTTCTTTCAGTTCCCGCAACAACGCGGCGGAGGGCTGGTCGGTGTCGTAGCATTGGGTCCGCAGGCCGGCGGGGCATTTGTTGTGCTGATCCCAGCCGCGGTGGTAGAGTTGAATGAAACGCACGCCCCGCTCCGCCAACCGACGCGCCAGGATGCAATTCGCCGCGTAGGTTCCGGGCTTCTTCGATTCGGGACCGTAGCGCTCGAAGACGCGGGGATGTTCCTTCGACAGATCCGCCAGTTCCGGAACGGAAGCCTGCATTCGAAACGCCATTTCGTATTGCTCGATGCGGGCCGTTATTGCGGGATCCTGATAGTCGTCGAATTTCAACCGATTAAGCGCGGCGACATCATCGAGCATCGACCGCCGCCGATCCCGGGTGATGCCGGCCGGGTTGGAAAGGAACAACACGGGATCGCGCCCGGGACTGAAGCGCACGCCCTGATGGCGGGTGGGCAAAAAGCCCGATCCCCACATGCGTTCGTGCAGCGGCTGGGCGTTGGTGGCACCGCTGGGACGCGAGATCATCACGACGAATGTCGGTAGGTTGGCGTTGGCGGATCCGAGACCGTACGAAAGCCAGGCGCCGAAGGCCGGCCGGCCGGCAGACTGGTGACCGGTCTGAAGCAGGGTCATGGCAGGGTCGTGATTGATGGCCTCGGTGTGCAACGTGCGGACCAGGCAGAGTTGGTCCGCCATCGCAGCGGTGTGTGGTAATATTTCGCTCAACCACATTCCCGACGCACCGTGTTGCCGGAACTTAAAAACCGACGGGGCAACCGGCAGCGTCTTTTGCCCGGACGTCATGCCGGTAAGCCGCTGTTCACCGCGAATGGAGGCTGGTAACTCTTTTCCAAACTGCTGCTGAAGGCCGGGTTTGTAATCGAACAAATCCAACTGCGAGGGAGCGCCGGCCTGCGTTAGCCAGATGACCCGTTTGACCCGTGATTTGAAATGGGAAGTCGGTTCACTTGCAGCGGAATGACCTGGATTGAGCAGTGTCGCCAAAGCCGCCGCGCCGATGCCGGTGGCGGATCGAGAGAGAAATTGCCGCCGCGCCGCTTCCCGTTGCCAGAAATTGAATTCAGGGTCGAGGTCCATCGGATTATTCGCGCGTGACGGTTTCATCGAGATTCAAAATGGCGGATGCCGCCATGGCATAGGCAGCGAGTTCGATCTCATCCTGAACGTTCGGCATGGAAGCATTGCCCGCCTGAAGCAGCGCCTTTGCGGCCGCCGGGTCGGACTTGAAATCTGCGAGCGCACGTTGGAAACCGGAGCGCAAGACCGCCAGTTCGGCGTTGCGGGGCGGGCGGACGATCGCCATCTGGAAACCACGCGTGAGACGCGAATCGACCGTCGCGCCGCCTTCGCGGATCATTTGTTGCGCGAGGAATTCCGCTGCTTCGACGTAGGTGGGATCGTTCATCAGGTTGAGCGCCTGCATCGGGGTGTTGGTGCGGCTGCGTCGCACAATACAGGTTTCCCGGAACGGCGCGTCAAAGGCCAGCATCGCGGGATTGGGCACGGATCGTTTCCAGTAGCTGTACATGGTGCGGCGGTAGAGCCCGGGGCCCTTGTCCTGAACGTAGGTTTTGGTGCCTTTGCCGGCGACGACTTGTTCGTAAAGCCCGGGGGGATGATACGGCCTGACTGACGGGCCGCCGAGAGTACGAACCAACAGCCCACTGGCGGCGAGCGCCTGGTCACGGAGGAATTCCGCTTGCAATCGATAACGCGATCCGCGCGCCAACAGCCGGTTCTCCGGGTCGCGCTCGGTCAGCGCCGGGTTCAGGCGCGAGCTTTGCCGGTAGGTCGCGCTGGTCACCATCAGGCGTATCATCGCTTTCACGTTCCAGCCGGACTCGATGAATTCCACTGCCAGCCAATCAAGCAATTCCGGATGGCTGGGGAAATCTCCCTGAGCGCCAAGGTCTTCAGGCGTACGCACAATCCCGTTTCCGAAAATAGATTGCCAGAGTCGGTTGACGGTCACGCGTGAAGGCAGCGGATTGGCGGGGTCCACGAGCCAGCGAGCCAGTCCGAGTCGGTTGTGCGGCAGTCCGTCCCGCATGGCTGGAAGCGAAGCGGGAGTCCCGGCGGAAACCGGTTCACCGGGTTTGTCGTAGGCGCCGCGAATCAAAATGAAAGTGGGTCGCGGCTTCGCCATCTCCTCCATGACCAGCGCGGTCGGGATCGCCAGATCCGCCTCATCGGCGAGCTTTTTCATTGCTGCGACGCGCTTGGTTAGTTTTTCGTGCTCGGGCGTCTTCTTCGCCGCAGTTTTCAATTCATCCTGGAGGCTTGCTAGTTGCTTGCGCAACTCGTCCCGTTTCGCTTCCAGTTCCGGATTGGAAAGCTGAATCATCGGCGGATTGTTGCGCCGGATGCTCGCGCCATAATTTCCTTTGCCCTGCTCGGTGACGTTGTGGAAAAAGGCGTACATCGAATAGTAATCCCGCTGGGTAAAGGGATCGAATTTGTGGTCGTGGCACCGGGAGCAAATAAACGTCTGCCCCAACCAGACGGTCGCGGTTGTCTCAACTCGATCGGCGCAGTATTCGGCGAGAAATTCCGCCGGGATGACGCCGCCTTCCTCGTTCATCATGTGGTTGCGGTGAAACCCCGTGGCAACGCGCTGCGCCAGCGTCGGATTCGGCAACAGATCCCCGGCCACTTGCTCGATGGTGAATTCGTCGAACGGCTTGTTTTCATTAAACGCCCGGATGACCCAGTCCCGCCACGCATACATCTCCCGATCGCGATCTACCTGATACCCGTTGGAGTCCGCATAACGCGCCGCGTCCAGCCAATCGATCGCCATCCGCTCACCGTAATGAGGCGAATTGAGAAGCCGATCGACGACCGTTTCATAGGCATCCGGTGAAGTGTCGGCGAGAAACGCCTCGACCTCCCCGGGTGTCGGTGGCAGACCGGTCAGATCGAGAGTCAACCGGCGAATGAGAGTTCTCAGGTCCGCTTCGAGCGACGGCCCCAGCCCGTCGCCCTGGAGACGTTGGAGAATGAAATAATCGACCGCGTTCTTCGGCCAGTCTGCGCGTTCGCGAAACGTTGGCAAAGCCGGTCGCGCAGGAGGCTTCCATGCCCAGCGGCGATCATACTGGGCTCCGGAATCGATCCAGCGCTTCAGCAAATCCTTTTGTTTCGAAGTCAGCTTCCGTTTCATCTCCGGCGGCGGCATGACTTCGTCCGGATCGCTTGAGAGGATCCGCCGGATCAGTTCGCTGTCTTCGGCGTGACCCGGCTTGATGGCCTGATAGCCTCCGAGATCCACCCGTGAATCCGCCTGCGAATCGAACCGGAGTTTCGCCTTTCGCTGATTCGCGTCAGGCCCGTGGCAACGGAAGCAATTGTCCGCGAGAATCGGCCGGATATCGCGGTTGAAGTCCACTTGAGGAGAAGAAACCTGAGCCACCAATGCCGTTGTGTTTGCCAGCCAGGCGAATGACATCGCAATGCGAATGAGGTGACAGCTTTTCAACGTTCCCGAGTCTAGGAAGGCATTGCCCGGCAAGCCAGTCCGCATTTCGCACCGGATGTGGCGAGAAAAGCGGGGAACCCCGGATTAAATCGGATTGATCCAAAACGTCAAACGACAGGGTCAGATCGCCTGTTCCAGAAACTGCGCGATGCATTCGAAGGCCGATTCGGCATCGACCGGCTGGTCGAGCGAAGCGATTCCGGCGGCATACGCCTTCTCGCCAATCAACTCACGGCGCAGATCCATCAGGGCTCGCGAATAGGCTTTGGAAAACTCGGGATGCCCCTGAATGCCCAGCATGGTTTCGCCGTAACGACACCATGAAACGGGGCAGAAATCATTGCCTCCGAGAATCTCCAGGCCCGGCGGCACTCCGGTCACTTGATCCTGATGGCTGACAATGAGGCTCAGTTCTTCAGGCAGCGGTAAAGATCCTATATCGCGATCGGAGAATCGAATCGTGCTGACTCCCACGCCCCATCCCGAATCTGCCGGCTTCACGACGCCTCCCAATGCCTGAGCCATCATCTGATGTCCAAAACATACCCCGACAAAGGGAACACGTTTTTCAGCAATGACGCGCACGAGTTTTTCGAACTCTCCAATCCACTGCTCGTCATCGTAAACACTGGAACGCGATCCGGTCGTAATGTAGGCATCGCAGTCATTCAATTCGTTCGGAAATTCACCAAGGAAGACGTGAAAGGTGGTTGTGCTCCATTTCGGACGAACCTTCTTCAATTCTTCCGAAATCATTTTCGGGTAATCACCAAATTCGGTGCGAAGCTCTTCGCAAACTTCATCGCACTGCAGAATGCCGACTCGCACACTCATGGTCGGATGGCGGAAAAATCGCCGGTCACCGCCGCGTGGCAGATTGTCGCGTACTGATTCGCCGTGAAGGAAATCGGGTTGGTGCCGGCTGAAGGATCTTCGGCAGCCATCGTGCCAATGCGCTCCAGTCGCCGGGTATCAATTTCAATCGCCGCGAGATCGTTCGGAATACCAATTCGCTTCCGGAGATTGATCACCCATTCGAGGAATCCGTCGAAACCCGGTTTCTGCAGGTCGAGATACCGGCCCACACGCGCAATCCGTGTCTCAATCTTTTCGCGATTGGCGAGCAAGACGTAGGGCATCAAAATGGCGTTCAACATCCCGTGATGAACATTGTAGAGGGCACCGAGCGGATGAGCCAGGGCGTGCATTGCACCCAGTCCCCGTTGAAACGCGGTCGCTCCCATGCTGGCTGCCACGAGCATATTCTCCCGTGCTTCGATGTCTGCGCCATTTGCCACGGCGCGCGACAGGAATTCGGAAACCAGCCGGATTCCTTCGACCGCGATGCCTTCCGCCAGGGGATGAAACATTGGCGAGCAATACGCTTCGAGGCTGTGCGACAAGGCGTCCATTCCCGTCGCCGCAGTGAGTTGGGGCGGCAGGCCAATCGTCAGTTCGGGATCAAGAATGACAATCTTCGGCAGCATCGCCGGATGAAAGATGATGCGTTTCACCTCGGCTTTTTCTTCCAGAATCACCGAAGCTCGACCGACTTCGGAACCGGTGCCGGCCGTGGTGGGAACCGCTATGACCGGAGCGATCGCGGCGGCATCGGCGCGTTTGAAATTGTCGCCAATGTCCTCGAGTTCCCACAGTGAACAGCTTTGCCGCGCCATCAGGGCTATGGTTTTCCCGGCATCGAGACCGCTTCCGCCACCAAAAGCGATGACACCGTCGTGATTGTTGGACAGAAACACCCGCACCCCGTCGGCGATATTTTCACCGGTCGGATTGGGGCGCACATCACTGAAGACCGCACAACGCAATCCGGCCTCGTTCAGATTCGCAACTGCTTCGCCAGTCATCGGCATCGCGGCGAGCCCGGAGTCCGTCACCAGCAGCGGTGCCTTCATTCCAAGGTCCCGACACGCCTGCGGCAGTTCGTCGATACGGCCGGTGCCGCATCGAATTGCAGTAGGGTAACTCCAGTTTGCTTTCATGGTTCGAATTGCCTGGCCGTAATCATTCAGTTGAGCCACGGATTGAACACAGAAGCAACATAGCGCGGTAGAGCCGCCAAGACTCCCTCTACTCCATCCGAATGGAGGAGAGGAGGCCTGTGCAACGCCTCAATCTTTGTTGTTGCAGTAAAGATTTGCGTGATTGTAGTACGGTTGCCAGGAAACCAAAATTGGCCAACAGAATCACAATCATTCACTTTTTGGGCGATCACTCATCATTTTCGAATCATCAGGATTTTCAGTGTTTCATCCGTGTTCAATCGGTGGCTGATAAGATGTTATCGTGGAGCTGCAATCGGCTACAAACTGGTTTTCAGATGGAATGATTTGGGTTGCGTGAACTGCTCGAATCCGAGAACGGAGAGCGTGCAACCTCGACCCGATCTTTTGACGCCGGTCCATGCCAGCGCCGGATCGAGATAGTCGCATCGATTCATGAACCAGGTGCCAGTCTCGACCCGCTCACCGATTGCGACAGCCGCCGCCTCGTCCCGCGTAAATACAGCCGCAGTCAACCCGAACGGGCTGTCGTTCATCAGCGCGATAGCCGCGTCGTCACTGGCGACCGGCATGATACCGACCACCGGTCCAAAGCTTTCATCCCGCATGACCGACATCGAATGATCCACTCCTGTCAATATTTGCGGCGCGAGGTATGGCGTTCCGGCTTCGTTCTTTTTGAACGCATCAGGATCAATATGCGCCGTAGCACCGGATGCAATCGCCTCTTTGATCTGACCGCGAACAAAATCGGCTGCCTTTGTGCGGACCATTGGACCCAGCGTCGTTGATTCGAGATCAGGACGATCCAACCGATACTTCGAAACCAGGGCAACCGACCGCGCGACAAAGTCATCAAAGCAATCTTGCTGCACATAGATTCGCTCGATACCGCAACACGATTGACCGGAGTTGAAGAACGCTCCGTCCATTGTCGTTGCGACTGCATGCTCGAGATCCGCATCGGCGCGGACATAGGCCGGATCTTTGCCCCCCAGCTCAAGACCCAATCCGATAAACCGACCAGCGGCTGCCCGCTCAACGGTCTCACCTCCCGCAACTGATCCCGTGAAGGCGACGAAGCCGATTTCTGGCGATCGAATGATGGCGGAGGTATTCTCGTGCGAAAGGTGGAGGTATTGAAACACGCCCTTCGGAAGACCCGCTTCGGCAAACGCGGCGGCGTATCGTTCGGCACACAGTGGAGTCTGGGCGGAATGTTTCAGAATGACCGGATTCCCGGCCAACAGCGCGGGAACGATGGCGTTTACAGAGGTAAGGTAAGGATAGTTCCACGGTGCGATTACCAGAACAACGCCGACCGGTTCGCGGGTGATGAACCGCTTGAATCCCGTTTTCGCGCCCACCTCGATCTTCCCGAGAGCGTTCGGGGCAATGTCGATCATGTAGCGCGCTCGCTCGGCAAGGCCAGCGACTTCACCGGACGACTGCGAAATTGGCCGACCCATTTGCCACGTGATCTCATTCGCAATCTCGCCGCGTTGTGATTCGAGCACCTTGATTGCCGCCGACAGAATTTGCTGGCGAACGGCAACTGGCGTCGATTTCCACGCGGCGCGGGCGTCGCGGGCCGCCGTCAAGGTATCGGCAATTTCGGGTGCCGTCGCAAACGGTCTTTCGACGAACACGGAACCGTCAACCGGACTGATGGTTTTCAACGTTTGCATTTTGCCATTGGCAATGACGTGCGGGATGCCAATCAGATAATCTCGAAGTATCGAGCCATTTCCCAGTCCGTGATGTGCTTGCGGAATTCCCGCTCCTCCCATTCCCGGGTGGCGGCATAGTGTTCACAAAACTCGTCGCCAAACAACTCGCTCGCTGCTTTTGATTTTCGGAGCGCGGCAGCCGCTTCCGTCAACGTGCGTGGCAACTGACGCTTTTGGGGTGCGTCGTCGTCGTAGGCGTTGCCGACAATCGGCGCGTCCGGTTCGATTCGATTCTCGATGCCCCACAATCCGGAACCCAACGCTGCGGCGATGGCGATGTAGGGATTGATGTCGGCGGCGGTGATTCGATACTCCACGCGTTGTGATTTTTCGCTGCCGGGAATTGCCCGCAAAGCGCAGGTGCGATTCTCGACACCCCAGTTTGCGGCCGTGGGCGCCCAAAAACCCGGAATCAATCTTGTGAAGCTGTTGACGGTGGGCGCGATCATGGAAAGAAACTCTGGCATCAACGCCTGTTGGCCGCCGATGAAATGCCGCATCGTTTCGCTCATGTTGTGCGACTGCGTTTTATCGTAAAAAACCGGGGCACCCTCCAGGCCCCGCAGCGACAGATGCAGATGCCCGCTTTGTCCCGGCCAGTCGGGCGACCACTTGGCCATGAACGTCGCCAGCCAGCCGCACCGTTGGGCGAGCACCTTCGTATAGGTTTTGAACAAGGCGCCCCGGTCCGCTGCCAGCAAGCCGTCGCTATGGGCCAGCGCGGCTTCCAAAACACCCGGTCCCGTCTCGGCATGGAGTCCTTCCAGCGGAAATCCCATCGCCTCGCAGGTGTTCAAGAGTTCCTCGTAAAACCCGGAGTGCACGGAGTTGCGCAACATCGAATAACCGAAGTAGCCCGGAGAAATGGTCTTGAGATTCTGGAATCTCTTCTCGCGCACGGTGTCCGGCGTTTCATCGAACAGAAAAAACTCGAATTCACACGCCGCTTCAACGTGATATCCAAGATCGCCGGCACGCGTGATTACGCGCCGCAACAAGCCTCGCGGGCAAACTGCCTCGGCCGCACCCGTGAACTCGGCGAGAAAGAGCAACGTGGCGTCCTCATTGGGCAACTCGCGACAGGTATCCGGCAGAATCCGAACCTGCGCATCCCCGTAGCCCGTGTGCCAGCCGGTTAACTTCACGTTGTCGTAAAGCTGATCCTGCGAGTCCCAGCCCAGCACGACATCGCAGAATCCAAAACCCTTTTCCAGCACCGATAAAAACTTGTCGCGCGACATGTATTTGCCCCGCATCACGCCATCGATGTCAAACAAGCCCACTTTCACGAACTTCAGTTCGCGTTCCTCGATGATCTTCCGGGCGTCGGCAATCGTTTTTACTTCGGCGGCTTGCATAGAGTCTCAGCGGATTACGATCGGCATCAGTCGCTTGATTGCCGTATGTGTTTGACGGCGAAATCCTCTTCCGGTGAATAGACCAGTCGTTTGCGGCCGATGAGAGCAAAGTAAAGTAACCCGGCAGCGAACCAGATGGCGCAACCATAAATGCCGACGCGGTAGTCGGGATTCAGAAACAGGAAAATCAGGGTGGCAAACGAAATCAGGCCCGCCACAATCGCGCCGGCATTGCCCAGAGGACTGACATAAGGCCGTTCAATCTTCGGGAATTTGCTCCGCAGCAGGACGAACGCGACCATCTGCATGATGTAGGCGATGACCGCTCCGAAAACCGCCATGTTCAACAGCACCGCACCCACTGGCACGTCGCCGAACCAGCGCTCTCCAAACTTGATCATCAACGCCACCAGAAATCCCAGCACGGCACCGGCTATCAAGGCCACGTGCGGCGTCTTCCGCGTTGCGTGCGTAACCGAGAGCCAGTGCGGAAAATAGCCGGCCCGCGACAACGAATAAATGTTGCGACCGTACGCGTAGATGATCGTGTGGAAACTGGCGACCAATCCGGCTACGGCAATCAGCGCCAGCAGCGAAGCGCCCATCCCTTCGCCGAAGATCGTTTTGAATGCGAGGAACAGGGGCTCATCCGATTTACCGACCACGGCGGAGCCCGGCGCAATTCCGGCATTCAGCAAAAGCGTCAGGACCGAGGCGACGATCAATGTGAGAATGCCCCAGAGCAGACCCCGGGGCATGTCGCGTTTGGGATCATGCGCTTCCTCCGCCGCCAGCGGGAGCTGTTCAATCGCGAGATAAAACCAAATGGCAAACGGCAACGCTTTGGCGACTCCGGCCCAACCGAACGGCAACCATTTGGAATTGCCCTCGGTCGGTTCGATGTTCAACGCAAGGTCCCAACTGAAATGCGGGATGGCTCCGATCCAAAACACGACGAGGATGCCCAGCGCGAGGAAAGTGATGAAAACCGAAAATTTGAAAGTCACTTCGACGCCGACAATGTTAAGCCAGACAAAGACCGCGTAGGCGATCAGCCACCAGATGGGTGCCGCGATGGTAATTCCCAGAAAATCGTTGAACACCGCTCCCAGGTAGCCGCCGATGCCGACGACAATCACTGCCGGCGTGAGCACGTACTCCATGTTCTCGGCCAGGCCCGTGACGAATCCGCCCCATGGCCCCATGGCCGTTCTTCCGAAGGAATAGGCGCCACCGGTGTGCGGCAATGCCGGAGACATCTCAGCAATGGAAAAGCACATGCCCACATACATGATTGCGATGATGACCGTCGCCACCGCAAGTCCCCCAAAGCCACCGACGCCGAGACCAAAATTCCAACCGAAAAAATCACCCGAAATGACGGCGCCCACACCCAATGCCCAGAGCGACCAGACGCCGGCATACCGCTTGAGTCCGCGTTTCTCGAAATAATCAGCACCGGCAACGTGATATTCCACGGAGCCGATTTTGCGCTTTTCAGAATCGCTCATAGTTCAGGTGAAGCAGCGTTCATAGCCGAAAAAATCGGATTGCGCCACACCGATTCAGAGGGCCCCAGCAGTTCGCATGATGAGCCGGGGCGCGGAATTCACTCCGCTTCAGCTCCCTTTTGAAATCGCGATTTCCGAACGATTCCACCCATTTTGCCTGGCCATGTTGAAGCGGCCAAAAGTTCCCGCTCCGGCGCGCGACTCTCCCGAGTCGCAGAGATGTTCAAACTTCAGGCGGCGGGCGAATACGAACACCGGGACGCCCGCGCTACCAGCCGAGCGACCATCCATGTAGGCCGGGTGCCTTCACCCGGCGTTCGGGTCAGGTTGAATTCGGATTGCACCGGGTGCCCTCACCATGCGCAGAGACTACGGCGCGCGGCTCTCCAGAGCCGCTGCAACTCACGTCGTACATCGGCCATCCCGATCCCCTGGCCGTGCGCCGGTTCCGAGCAGCTTATCTTTCCCGGGCACTCCAGATCAGGACACTCTTGTTCTTCGATCACCATTCGATCTTTGCACGCTGCTGCGACTCGGGAGAGTCGCGCTCCGTTCGCTGGCGCGCCGGCATGTTGCCGGCTTTACGCTGTTGATCCAAATGACGCGAACTTTCGCTCAATACCCTTCGTGCCAGAAGCAAGCCATAAGCCGGTTGAAAACCGGCGCTCCACCGTTGGCGTGGATTGATGGAGTCAGGGATGGACGCGTTTCAAGGCAGGCAATCTCAAAATCAAACGAGTAAAAGTCGTGCCCGAACCTGCTTCAAGCGTCGTCACCGAAACAATCGTTGTGAATAGTTCGGGTTTGCTTCGGCTTTGCGTCGCCGTGAAGATGCCCGCTCTTTCAAATGAATCAGGCCTACATCGATCAAATCGCGACGGAATTGAAAATACGCACTCAGCAGGTGCTCGCCACGGCGAAATTGCTGGCGGAGGGTGCTACGGTGCCGTTCATCGCACGCTATCGCAAGGAGGTCACCGGCATGCTCGACGAAGTGGCCATCACGAGCATCCGCGACCGGTTGGCGGAACTCGCGGCACTGGACCAACGTCGGCAGGCCATTCTCAAATCACTTGAAGAACGCTCGCTGCTCACCGACGCCTTGAACATCGCCATCATGAACGCGCCGACGATGACGAAGCTGGAGGACATCTTTCAACCCTATCGCCCAAAGCGGCGAACGCGTGCCACGGTTGCAAAAGAAGCGGGACTGGAACCGTTGGCCGACCTGCTGTTCGACCAGCAGAACGGCCCCGACCCGGAAATGGCAGCGAAACGTTTCATCGATCCCGCCAAAGGCGTTGAAGACGTCGCGCAGGCGTTGGCCGGCGCGCGCGACATCATTGCCGAACGCGTCAGCGACAGTCCCGAGGCGCGCGGCAAACTGCGACGGCTGTTTCAGGAAACTGGTGAGATTCGCAGCAAGATGGTTTCTGGCAAAGAGGCTGAAGGCGCCAAGTTCAAGGACTACTTCGACTGGCAGGAATCCGTCGGTAAGATTCCCAGCCATCGCCTCCTCGCCATCCGACGCGGTGAAGCCGAAGGGGTGCTGATGATGCGCATCGGTGTGGATGACGATCAGGCCTGCGCGGGGGTGGAATCCCTGTTCGTCAATGGTCGCGGACCCGTCGCCGACCAGGTTCGGCTGGCGGTGAAGGACGGTTACAAACGCCTGCTCGCTCCGGCCATCGAGGTGGAAGCGCGCCTGGAATCCAAGAAACTCGCGGACATCGAGGCGATTCGCGTCTTTGCCGACAATTTGTCCGAACTCCTGATGACGCCCGCGCTCGGTCAGATGAATGTCCTCGGCATCGATCCGGGATTTCGCACCGGCTGCAAAACCGTCTGCCTCGACGCGCAGGGAAAACTTCTGCATCACGACGTCATCTATCCCACGATGTCCGATTCCCGCGTGCAGGAAGCAGGTCAAATGGTTCGCGCCCTGTGCGCCCGCTACAAGATCGAGGCCATCGCCATTGGCAACGGCACCGCCAGTCGCGAAACCGAGACCTTCGTCCGCGCGCTCGGCCTGCCAAAGAACATCATCATCGTGATGGTGAACGAAAGCGGAGCGTCCGTGTATTCCGCCTCCGACGTTGCGCGCGAAGAATTCCCGAACGAAGACCTGACCGTGCGCGGGGCCGTCTCCATTGGCCGACGCCTCATGGATCCGTTGGCGGAACTCGTAAAACTCGATCCCAAATCCATCGGCGTCGGGCAGTACCAGCATGATGTCGAGCAAGGTCTGCTCCGGAAGGGATTGGACGATGTCGTGATTAGCTGCGTCAACCGCGTAGGGGTTGAACTCAACACCGCCAGCCGCCAGTTGCTCTCCTACGTTTCCGGGCTCGGGCCACAACTGGCCGGTAACATCATCGCTCATCGCAACGAAAGCGGTCCGTTCAAATCCCGCGCTGAACTCAAGAAAGTCGCGCGACTCGGACCCAAGGCCTTCGAGCAGGCAGCAGGCTTTCTGCGCATCCGCCAGGCAAAGAATCCGCTGGACGCCAGTGCGGTTCACCCGGAACGCTACGCCATCGTGCAACAGATGGCGCGGGATCTCGATTGCAAAGTCGCGGACCTGATGAGCGATGCCACCTTACGCCAGCGAATCGATCTGCAAAAATACGTCACGGACGAAGTCGGGCTGCCGACCTTGAACGACATTCTCCAGGAGCTGGCCAAACCGGGCCGCGATCCGCGCAAACAGTTCGAAGTGTTCTCATTTCAGGAGGGCGTGGAAAAGATGGCAGACCTGAAGCCCGGCATGAAACTGCCCGGCATCGTTACCAACGTGACCGCGTTTGGCGCGTTCGTGGACATCGGAGTGCATCAGGACGGATTGATTCATGTCAGCCAGCTCGCGGACCGCTTCGTGAGCAACCCGGCCGAAGTCGTCAAGGTCCAGCAGAAGGTTCAGGTCACCGTCATGGAAGTGGATCTGGAACGCAAACGCATCGCCCTTTCCATGCGCGCTGATCCCGAACTCCCCGGCAGCCGCACCACCGGTGGAGAATCCAACGAGCGCCGCCCGCAGCCTGAGCCATCCCTGAAACGTGATCAACGGCCCGCATCCCCACCACCAACCAACGACTGGTTCTCCACCGCGTTGGACGCCGCTCAGAAGCGAAAGGCAAACTGACAAACTGTCTTGGTGGCGGAAGCGAAGAACTGCTTGAGTTGTCAGGCGGTGGCTGAGCCGTTTCCGACCTCGCCGTTGCCGCAGGAAATCTTAGGGCCAAAGGCCCATCTCATCCCAGCCTGGGGCAACGCCCCAGGAAACGTGTCCAAGCAAACACCAAGGGCTGAAAGCCCGTCCCATCGGTCAATCCCAGACATAGGCCTCGTCGTATTCCACGCCGTATTTCTTGAGGAACATCCGAAACTCGTCCTGAAACGTCCGCGTGCGGTGGTGATTCTCCTGGTCGTCAATGTATGCCCTCAGCGCATCCACATCCGACGGCCCGACAGAGAAACATCCATAGCCGCGTTGCCACGAGAAAGTCGCGAGGTTGGGCGCTTGCGTCTTCACCCATTTCGACGACGACGCTTTCAAATCCTGCACCAAATCCGCGATGGTGACGGTGCGAGACAATCTGATGGCGAGGTGAACATGGTCCGCCACGCCGCCGACGCGATACGCCTCACATCCGATGTTGCGGGCGACCGTCGCGAGATAAGCGTGGAGCTTGGGGCGTGTGTCAGGTTCGAGGAATGGGTGGCGATCCTTCGTGCTGAAAATGACGTGGACGATGACGAGCGAGAGCGATTGTGGCATGGCGATGTTGGGACAGGCGGTTTAGGGCCAAAGGCCCATTCCATCCCAGCCTGGGGCAACGCCCCAGGAATGTGGCAGACAAATTTGGCCTCAGCGCCAACGGTGCGATCCATCGGGTCGGAGGGAAACGGGCGGTGCGTTGTTCGTGATCATGCCGGTGGGAAGATGGGGCGGGCTTTCAGCCCTCATTTTGTTTCCGGGCTGATACCTGGGGCGTTGCCCCAGGCTGGGATGGCGGTGCGCCGTTGGCGCTGGCGGAATCTTCGCCCCAGATGCGGGCGAGGCTGGCTTGGACCTTTTGCTCGAAGCGGGTGATCAGTTCGTGGTTGGCGGCCACCAGCGCTTGCTCGGCTTCGATCTCCGCCACGATCGCTTGCTGCGTGGCGAGGGGTGGGAGGGGGATTTTCGCCCGGCGCATCGGAGGGCCAAAGGCCCGTTTGATTCCAGCCTGGGGCAACGCCCCAGAACCCGGCAAACAAATTTGTCCCCAGCGCCAACGGCGCGATTCATCGTGTCGGATGGAAACGGGCGGTGCGTTGTTCGTGATCATGCGGGTGGGAAGATGGGGCGGGCTTTCAGCCCTCATTTTGTTTCCGGGCTGATACCTGGGGCGTTGCCCCAGGCTGCGATGGAGGCGCGCCGTTGGCGCTGGCGGAATCTTCGCCCCAAATGCGGGCGAGGGTGGCTTGGATCTTTTGCTCGAAGCGGGTGATCAGTTCGCGGTTGGCGGCCACCAGCGCTTGCTCGGCTTCTAAATCCGCGACAATGGCTTGCTGGGTGTTGAGTGGTGGAAGGGGGATGGGTATACTCGCAACGATGCCTTGATTTATTTTGGGCATGCTTCCGGCAGCACCCACTGCGTTTCGCGTAATGAACTCCCGAACTGGGCCACTCTGGAGCACGGTTAGCAGGTAGTGGCTTTGAATCTTCGATTCATCAGCACGGACTCGGATCATTAAGTCGGGGTATATGTAGTCCTCGTCATCTGTGTCGAATATTGCGGCAGTGCCGACAAGTTCCCTTGTGTTGCCACGCTGAAGATAAATATCACCATGTCGGCATCGGCACGGTGCGTCCAACGGAATTTCCTCGTCGAGATACTTAAACTTTGAGGTGTCCATCTTTCCTGATGTTGTCGCACTCAACGAAAGCACTTTGAGATTGGTGGCGTGATCCACAGGTTTCCCAGAATATCCATTCTTTGGTTTGCTTTCGATGACCTCACTCAGTTCCACCATTGGCCAATCGGGGTGGATGGAGATCTGGGGGCGGTAGTGGTCGAGGACGGCGCGGGCGCCGTTGATGACTTTCTGGTAGC
>CALBIE010000397.1 GCA_937893495.1 uncultured Verrucomicrobiales bacterium
AGAACGGCAGCTTCCCAAGCTGCACACGAGGGTTCGATTCCCTTCACCCGCTTACTCATTGAGTATCAAGGACTTACAACTTACCGCCAGGAAAAGTTCCCCAAAAAGTTCCCGGATTCTGGTACATTCAGCGCGCTATTTCACGGGAATCAGAGGCAAAAATCCCGACCTGTTGCTGGTCGGTTTTTCTGGTTAGAGACAATCGAGAATCGACGCTGATCGGACCTTGCTGAGAGCTTCGTCGCACTCCTCGGCACGGTAGCGAATCAATCTGCCGAGCCTGTAGTATGGTAGAATTTTTCGGCGTGAGAGATTGGTGACGGTGCGAATCGAGCACTTGAATCGCTCTGCGATCTGCTCCTTGGTCAACCATATGGGCAGGGTGGGTGGTGAGTTGTTTGTATTCATCAAGTCGTGGTCTGCTGAAGAACTCTTCGGGTCGTTTATTGCGATGGAAACGTCTGGCCGATGATACGGATATCATGTTGCGCAGCGGAGGAAGGACGAGTGCTCGCTGAGGAAATCGAAATGCGATCCTAGCGGCCGAAGTGTCCGAAAACAGGATTACCACAGAATTGAGGTCGTCGGGGATTTCAAGCAGGTATCAAATAGTAGGCCTGCGGGCCCCCGGGTAACAGACTTGGGTTGATTCGTTCGTCAAGTGTGACCAGAGACCCTTTCCGCTCTACGGCAAGAGCCAAAAGATAGAGGTCAGTCAGGTGTTTCGAACCGGCAAGCTTTGGGATTGCCGTCTGATTGAGAACGGAAACGGTGTCTGGCCAGAATTGATGTCCAGGCAAGGTAGTGAGGGCGTCAAGCACTTGACGCGCATCCTCGGGACTGCCCCCAAAATCTGGATACGAGGGCTGCCCGAGAATCCTGATGAACCCGTTCTCAGTTATCGGGCAGGTCGCCCAAGCCTGCCGTTCCGCTGAAAGGAACCACTTGCGCGTTCTTTGGTGGTGAACGTGCTTGGGATCGCCAATGGCAATCAGGACGTTGATATCCGATAGATGCATGGACGGGTCAAATTCCGAGATCCTCCATCATCTGATAGACCATTTCGTTGCTCACGATGGTATCGCCCCGTTTTGCGAGTACGGGTAACCCATCGTCATCGATTGTAAACTTGCCGGATGAATTGGAGACGGGCGGGTGACCCTGAATCTCGCGTCTCAACGCATGTTCGAACATGGCTTTCAACGTGGTGCGGCGCTTCGCGGCAGTAGCCTTCGCTTCAGTCAAGAGTTCGTCAGGCAATTCAATGGTCGTCTTCACGATATGGGTAAAAGTATGGGTTTATGGCATGCTGGTCAAATAGGAATCGGAAAACCGGAGCAAGTGGCGAACCGAAAGTTACCCATGTTGTAGGATGTTCAAGGTGCTGTGGTACGTCAAAAACTCTTGTTTTTATGGGTTTTTTGACGCGGAGATCAAAACGAGGGTTCGATTTCCTTCACCCGCTTCATATGTCAGTAACATCACTTTTCAAGGCGAGGTTTTTTAAAAAAAGTTCTTTGGTCTTAATGAACAATTTCCATTTCACAAGCCAGTTCGGAGCGTTCGATAACCACCATGGTGTCATCCCGACTCGGTCACGTGTCCCTGAGCGCCGTATTGGCTGGCTTCGCGGCCGTTGACATTTGCACTGCCGAACAACCGATTCGGAAATGTGGGGCTGAAAGTCATTCCGGTGGCAAAAATTCGTCGCGGCGGTTTGGTTCGCTTTCTGCAGGCTTCGAACGGTTGCGGGAGGCCAATCGGTTTCCAAACCATTTTAACGCTGTGAAGACGTTGCCCTATTTGCTCTCCTTACCCATGAAACCGCTGCTATTTCTCGTATCGCTTGGCCTGTGGGCATCGACTCCCGGAACCGGTTGGACGCAGGAGTGGAAGGGCGAACGAATCCTGTTTGTTGGCAACAGCATCACTTTGCACGAACCTGCTCCAAAGATTGGGTGGAACGGAAACTGGGGAATGGCGGCTAGCGTGGCTAAAAAGGACTATGTGCACCTGGTGGTGACTGGAGTGGAGAAATTGGTCGGTATAAGGCCGGAATTTCTGCCCGTAAATATCGCCGATTTTGAACGAGCCCATACCGGTGTGGATGTGAATAAGCGCATGAAAGAGGCTTTCGCGTTTCATCCGGATACGGTGGTCATGGCAATCGGTGAGAATGTGCCGGTACTCGGCACCGAGGCGGCGAAGGCCCGGTTCAAAACGGCGCTACTCCAACTGTTCACGGCCCTGCGCCAAAATGGCAGGGCGGTCCTCATAGTGCGGAGCTGCTTTTGGCCCAATACCACAAAGGATCGATTATTGCAGGAGGCCTGTGCCGAAGTGGGGGGAACCTTTGTGGATATCAGTGGGTTGGTGAAAGCGGAGAGAAATTTTGCCCGTTCCGAAAGAAAGATTCCGCACGCGGGTGTGGGGCACCATCCGGGAGATGCCGGGATGAAAGTGATTGCCGATGCGGTTCTCGCCAGCATGAAGCCTTTACGGACCGAATCGCCAGTTCGGTGAATGTCCCGAGGTCTGTCTGACGATCGAACCCTAGTCCGCAAATTTCACACTCGAAAACGCGGCATTGGTGTTTGCATCGTAGCGCAGGTTTCCAAACCTGCCGTATCGCGGATTTCCAAATCCGCAGAGTGTTCGCGACCGGAATGGCTTTCGTACGGCCCGCAGGTTTGGAAACCTGCGATACAGCAGGCTCGGAGGCCTGCGCTACATCCTTGCACCTTGCGCAAGTGTGAAATATCCGCGCTAGTGTCTCTCGACCGGCTGATAACGGGGGCTGACACAGGCTGTTCGGTCGCGCATGCTCTCAGCATGATTCGAAAGTTTGCCATGTCTTTGCTTCTCGCGCTGACGGCAGGAAGTTCCGCCGATGCAGCTCGTCCCAATGTGGTCATGCTTTTGGCCGATGATCTCGGATTCAAGGATATTGGCTGCTATCAGGGGCCGGTCAAGACGCCGACGATCGACAGTCTCGCCGCCAAAGGAACTCGGTTCAGTGATTTCTATTCCGGGTGCGCGGTGTGTTCACCGTCACGCGCCACCTTGATGACCGGGCGTCATCACATTCGCGCCGGGGTTTACAGTTGGATTCATGATGCCAGCCAGAAATCTCATCTACTGGAGCGCGAAGTGACGTTGGCCGAGTTGCTGAAAAAGGCGGGTTACGCCACGGTCCACGTGGGCAAGTGGCATCTGGGTCTGCCGACACCCGAGCGGGACAAACCCACGCCCGACAAGCATGGATTTGATCATTGGTTTGCCACCTGGAACAACGCGGAGCCGAGTCATCACAATCCCAAAAACTTCATCCGCAATGGTAAACCGGTCGGTCAACTGGAAGGTTACTCCTGTCAATTGGTGGCCGACGAAGCCATCAACTGGCTGGACGGACACCGTGATTCGGACAAACCGTTCTTTCTCAATGTCTGGTTCCACGAACCCCACGCGCCGATTGCGGCACCCGACAATATTGTGGCCAACTACGGCAAGCTCAAGGACAAGGCGGCGATCTATTCGGGGACGATTGACAATACGGATCGTGCGGTGGCTCGCCTGCTCAAGAAGTTGCGTGAAGTCGCTCCGCCGGAGAACACGCTCATCATTTACGCCTCGGACAACGGCAGCTACCGCGATGATCGCACCGGCAACCTGCGCGGTCGCAAAGGGCTGAACTGGGAAGGCGGCATTCGGGTGCCGGGCATTTTCCATTGGCCGGGCAGAATCCGTGCCGGCGTGGTGTCCGCTGAACCGGCCGGGCTCGTCGATGTTCTTCCGACAGTGTGCGGATTGTTGGGCCTGGATACGCCGAAGGGGGTTCATCTCGATGGCAGTGACCTCTCGTCGCTACTCACTGGGAGGGGTAAGGCCTTCATCCGGCACCAACCGCTGTTTTGGCATCTGCAAAAATCCCGGCCCATCGTTGCGATGCGGGACGGTGACTACTCGTTGGTGGCCGATCCGGCGTACGAGATTTCGAGCAATAACATGTTTCGCGAGGAATGGATTCCGACCATCAAGCAGGGAACCTACACGAACTATCGGCTCTACAATCTGAAGAACGATCCCGGGCAGAACACCGATTTGGGCGTCGAGCAACCGGCCGTATTGAAGAGGCTGAAAGCGCAACTTCTCAAGATCAATGCGAGCATCATGGCCGACGGTGCTGATTGGCATCTGAATTGATTGGGCGGCAGGACTGGCCCCGGACTGGCGACTGCTCAATTCCTTCCGGAGTTCAAAATGTTTTGGCTCCATTCCCGAATCAAATCATCGGATACTAATCCCACGCCGATGAAAAATATTGTCCATGTTTTGCTCTTGATAGCTGGAGCGGTTTTGCCGCAGGAACGAGCCTTCGCAAACGAGGAAATGGAAAAGGTCGCCGACCTGGCACTGATTCCACCAGCTCTTAACACGTCGCCCCTGCCCAAGTACGGCTACGACCGACTCGACTACGGAATGACCATCGGTATCGAACGCACGCCGGGTGGCAGACTGTGGGCGTGCTGGGTCGCGGGGGGCGACAGTCCGAAGGCGTTCTTTGTGCTCGCCAGTAGCGATGACGATGGCGAGCACTGGTCGCCGCCGCGTCTGGTAATCGACTCGCACTCAAAGGATCTGCCGATGGACCGGAGCATTCTTGTGGGCAATCTATGGACCGATCCGCTTGGCCGGCTTTGGTTGTTCTTCGACCAGTCGATGCACATGTTTGACGGTCGAGCCGGCGTGTGGGCGACGGTCTGCGCAAAACCGGACGCGGCCAGACCGCAGTGGTCCGCGCCGAAGCGAATCTGGCACGGCGTCACGCTCAACAAGCCCACCGTCCTTTCCACGGGTGAATGGATGTTGCCCATCTCGCTTGATCAGCGGGAAGGCTTCGGCCCGTTCAAAGGATGTTTTCGAGCACTCGACCCATTGCGGGGTGCCAACGTGTTTATTTCCACCGATGAGGGCAAAAACTGGCAACGCCGGGGTGTCGTCCGGTTCCCGAAACCCGATTGGCACGAGCACATGATTGTCGAGCGCAAGGACGGCTCGCTCTGGATGCTGGCCCGCACTCGAACGGGCATCATGGAGAGCACTTCAACCGATGGCGGACGCACGTGGTCAGAACCCGTCGCTTCCGCCATCAAGCATCCGGTGGCGCGTTTTCATATTCGTCGTCTTGCCTCAGGTCGAATCCTGCTGATCAAACATGGTGACCGCATCGAGGCACACACCGGTCGAGTTCAACTTTCTGCCTGGCTCTCTGACGATGACGGTCGCAGTTGGAAGGGTGGGCTCGTCCTCGACGAGCGCAAAGGAATCTCTTATCCCGACGGGTTTCAGGCGCCCGACGGGACGCTCTACATTTCCTACGACCGAAACCGATCGACTGACGGCGAAATTCTGATGGCCCGGTTCACCGAAGCAGATATCCTTGCGAAGAAGTTGATTGGCCCAGGATCGAAGTTAAAGATGCTCATCAGCCGTCCCCTGGCTCGCGAAGTGGTGAAGCCCTCCTCAGCCCAGCGGTAATCGGAACCGTTTGGCGTGTTAATTCCGAATTCCAAAATGGAAAGCGGAACGCGCCCGCGGAAACGGAAGCGCTGCTGGCCTGCGGCCTCGAACAAAACCGCACGGCAATGCAGGCCATCGGTTACCGGCAGGTGGTGGAACACCTGCGCGGCGAGCGCGGACTGGATGAGACGATTCAATTTATCAGGACGAAGACCTGGCAATTCGCCCGCCGCCAGATGACGTGGTTCCGGAATCGCCTGCCGGTGGAATGGGTGGACGTGGGGGCGGATGGGAACACGCGGACGATTGCAGAAGAACTGCTCGCCAGGCAGATCGAACGCATCTGATTCCGCCAGGTCTTGTCGATGCACGCCAACACGCTTCGCGTGGTCACCATACTACCTGCTCAGTCCGCAAGGTCTTGGAATGCTGTGCTGCTGCACCGCTTTCCTTGTGGCGGGCGCGAGGCAGAACGTGTGCGAGGGAAAACTCACGGCTCGCGCCAAATCGAAAACGGCTCTCACGCCCTTTCTTTCTCCTAAATTTAATTGCCCCACCCACGCTCGAAAGCGGCGCGGCAGCGCGCGCACTCCAAGACGCTGGCGCGTTTTCCCACGCACCCGATACGTAAAACACGTCCCAATCTCCAAAGTTGTAATTGCCGCGTGGGTGGCAAAGGAGTTTCATCTGATTGTGCTCAAGGGGAACAAGAAGCTGATACTGATTCTGGCGACACCGGTCGTGGTTCTCATTCTGTGCGCTGTCGGGATGCGACTTTCCGGAATTGTTCAGTTGCGGGCGTATGTCCGGCATTTGGAACAGAATGGGGAGGAACTGGACTATCGAAAGCTGCTGCCACCGAAACCCACCGATGCGGAAAATGCAGTTGTTGATCTGGTATCGATTTATCCCGCTCGGGATGCGTTCGAAGCATTGAAGAAAAGAGCACCTTCCTTCTCTCTATTCAGCAGCCCGGGATATCGTCCGGTTGTATTTCGCGATGAGAGTTGGGTGTGGATTGACTACGAACCTAATCCGAGTGAAATGCGGACGAATACCTGGTTCGAATTCCTCATGGAATATCCACGAGCGGAAGGACTTATTGACGCTTGGCAGAAGGCGCTCGAAAAGCCCGAATTCTATTTTGATGGGGACTACGATAACGGATTTCTCAACATGAAGATCGACGAAATCATGGCAGCGAGAGGCCCTGATCGTTGGATGGGAATAGCCGCGATGGTAGATTTGCGAAATCGCAACCTTGATTCCGCCCTCAACAAGATCCTCACCCAGTCTCGGTTGGTCGGAGGAATGGAAAACGGCAGAATGTTGATCACGGAAATGGTCCGACAAGCGGTTTTTTATGCCGTGGTCGATACCGTTTGGCAGGCATTGCAAGAGCCCGGCTGGACGAATGGGCGATTGAAAAGACTTCAAGACATCTGGGCGTCCTGGCAGTTCGACAAAAGTATGGAGCGAGCGTGGGTTCTAGAGAGAGCCACGACATATCATTTTCTGAATAAGATGGGCCGGTCGTCAGAGTTGAGGGCAAAGCAGTTGGAAAAATGGGGGCAATGGAGTTCAAGTGGATTGGCTTCATGGGACCTTGGGCCGGAGTGGGTTCAGAAGTACGTCTATTTTCCTTCGTGGATTTTGATCTGGCAGGAAGAAGATCGGCTGGCTTCGCTGCAATGTTGGGATTCGTTGATAAACCTCCAGCGATTGGCGATCACCAATTCGTGGTCTGCGGTCGCCAACGAGCCGGGTGAAATCACGGAGGAAGTTGTCTGGAAGATCCTGGCCGGGCCCGACGAATTGCCTTGGTATGATCGAATGCGATATTTGTTCAGCAGCCAGTTTTTGGTGGATAAAGGATTGATTCTTCGAGCGGCCAAAGCGCAGACGATGAGAAATCTTGGGCTAACTGCGATTGCACTGAATCGGTATCGACTGCGGAACGCGGTATGGCCGGAATCGCTTGATCAGTTGGTTCCGGATTTTCTTGCTGCCGTTCCGCGTGATCCGATGGACGGCAATCGTCTCCGATATCAGAGCCAGGACGACGCCGGATTCAGGCTGTATTCCGTCGGCGTTGACTTTGAAGACGACGGTGGCGATCCAAGGCCGGTGAAGGAGGGCGTCGAGTTCAAGGACATCTGGCAGGGCCGCGATGTGGTCTGGCCGATGCCGGCGACCAACGCCCCTTCCCGCAACTGACGTAAGCAAAATAGCCGTGTACAAAGGGAACAAGAAGCTGATTCTGATTCTGGCGACGCCAGTTGTGCTCCTCCTGCTGGTGGCGGTGGGCGAACGATTGCGGGGCATCGTTCAATTGCGGGCGTATGTTCGCCATCTGGAAGCAAAGGGCGAGCAGCTTGATTATCGGAAGCTGCTCCCGCCGGTTCCGCCAAAGGAGGATAACATCGTCACCCATATGGTCGAGGTCGCCAGAGCAAGAGATTCATTTGAACAGTTGGCGTTTCGGAGCCCTCCGTTCAGAAACAGTTCAACGTCTGGCGTTCGAAGGGTTGTCTTCAAAGACGACCGATGGATTTGGTACGATTACCTCACCGACTCAGATACGCCGCGTACCAATAACTGGCCGAGTTTTCTGGAAGAGTTTGAACAAATCGAACCGCTGATTGAATCGATGATGAGTGCAATTCGGAAACCGGGATTCCGCATGGATGCCGATTACGAACACGGTTTTTTCGATATCAACTTGGGGGAATTGAAGGCCGTAAGATGGCCGGGGACTTGGCTTGGAATTGCTGCTGTTGCCAATCTGCGCCGCGGCAACTTGCCGTCTGCCGTCGAAAAACTAAAGGTTCAATCCCGATTGATCACCAGCCTGGGAGAAGGGCAATTCATTATTCTGGAGTTCTCTCGATATGCCGTGTTTTCGTCCGTCTTCGACACACTTTGGCAATGTCTTCAGGCGGAAGGATGGACGGAGCAACAGTTGGCCGAGATGCAGAAACAATGGGAGGGTTGGGATTTCCAGTCGGACTTTGAACGGGCGCTCGTAATGGAAAGGGCGACGACGGATAATTGGATCAAAGTTGTTGGGGGTGACGCATCGGCGCGGGAACGATACATCAGAAAGTGGAAGATTGGACATTCAACGGGATTGGGCGGGACATATTCCGATCCTGAATGGTTCTTTGTATTCGTTCGCCTTGGCGGTTGGCGGCTGATTTGGCAGGAACAAGATCGGTTGGCCATGCTGCAGTACTATGATCAGCTTATCGGTAACCAGCGCCTTGCCAGAACGAATTCGTGGGCCATTGTCCAGAAAAGAACAGGTGCCGGTACGAACGATGTTTTCAGTGTCATTCGTTCTGCTGCCGATGACCCACCGTGGCACCAACGGGTCCGTTTCCTGTTCAGCAGTCAGTATCAGTTGGATGAGGATATTCTTGAAGCGGCGGCCAAGGCTCAAACCACCAGAAACCTTGGACTCGCGGCCATTGCTCTGCATCGTTTCCGATTGGCGACTGGAAAATGGCCGGAATCCGTTGATGAGTTAGTGCCAGTTTACCTGTCCGCCGTTCCGCGTGACCCGATGGATGGAAAAAAACTACGGTATCACTACAATAGCGGGGGATACTTTAAGCTGTACTCTGTTGGTAATAATTTCGTTGATGATGGAGGGGATGCGAGTCCGACCCCTGCCAGGAACTATTACAATCACATCTGGCACGGCCGTGATGTCGTCTGGCCAATGCCGGCGACCAACGCAATTTCCCGCAACTGACTTTATTCCATTTTCCTGACCGACCTGCTATTGCTCTTCGCCTGACGTTTGAAAGCCCTTGTATCAACTGCGGCGGAGAAGGACACGGAACGAGCGTTCCTCGTGGGTGCTGAGTTCCGGACCCGGCCGGAGGACAATCTCCAGGATTCGCTGGTCGAACTGGCAGAATTGGCGCGTACCGCCGGCGCGGTGATCGCGGGCGAGGGCTGGCAAAAACTGAACAGCCCGAACGCCGCGACGTTCATCGGGAAGGGCAAGGCCGAAGAGCTTGCCGAGATTTGCAAGGAGGCCGAGGTGGACACAGTCATTTTTGACGACGAATTGTCGCCCGCCCAGACGCGCAATCTGGAGGTGTTGTTCGACTGCAAAATTCTCGATCGGACGACGCTGATTCTCGACATCTTCGCCGGTCGCGCGCGAACGAAGGAGGGCAAGTTGCAGGTGGAACTCGCGCAGTTGCGGTATCTTTTACCTCGCCTGACCCGTTACTGGACGCACTTGTCGCGACAACGCGGCGGCATCGGCATGCGTGGCGGTGAAGGTGAGTCGCAGTTGGAAATGGATCGCCGGAAAATCGGCGAGCGCATCGACAAGCTCGAACGCGAGTTGGAGATGGTTCGCAAGCAGCGCACGACGCAACGTCGAGGACGTCAGCGACAGCAATGGCCGTTGGCTTCACTCGTCGGTTATACGAATGCCGGAAAATCGACGTTGTTCAACGCGCTGACCGGCGCGGCGGTGTTGCAGGAGGATCGACTGTTCGCGACGTTGGACCCGACGACGCGGAGACTTTGTCTTCCCAGCAATCAAAACATCCTGCTTTCGGATACGGTTGGCTTCATCCGCAAGCTGCCGCATCGATTGGTCGAGGCGTTCAAGGCGACGCTGGAGGAAGTCGTGGAAGCGGATTTGTTGTTGCACATCGTGGATGTGGCGCATCCGAACGCGGAGCCACACATGGAATCCGTGCAATCGGTGCTCAAGGAGATTCATGCCGATGACAAATCGATGTTGCTCGTCTTCAACAAGATCGATTGTCTGGAATCGTCAGAATACGCGCGGCAATGGCTGGCGCGATTTCCCAACTCCGTGGCGGTATCGGCGAAGACGGGTGAAGGATTTGATGCGTTGTTTGGTGAACTGGGCACGGCATTGCGGCCGATTCGCAGTTTTGTGGAATTGGCGGTGCCGCATCATGAATCGGGTGTGATGGCGCGGTTGCACGAGATCGGCCAGGTGGTGGAGAAGGATTACAACGGGGAAAAGGCGCGATTGAAAGTCCGCATCCCGCCGCACTTGATGAGCGAGTTCGAGCGGTTTGTGGTGGCTGACAAGTGATCTTTACACAGAAGTCGGCGGTGAACTGAATACTGATCACTCTTCACCGGATCGTTCCCGTCGCCGGGTGGGGGCACCCGGGCTACCGGCGTTCGCCCACTCAAGTCTATGCACTGCGCACGGTGAACTGTGCACTTTTTTGCTTGTCTCCGTCCGCTGTCGGTTGCATCAGTGGTTTCAATCATATGATTGGAGGCACGCGCATCAAGGACATGATGGTCGAAGACCGTCCGCGGGAGCGGTTGGCCAAGTATGGTGCCAGGGAAATGGCAGCCGCGGAACTGATCGCGATATTGCTTCGCACGGGTTTGAAGGGGCGATCGGCGATTGAGGTGGCCCGGGAAATGTGCGTCCGATTCAAGACGCTCGGCGGGTTGGCCGGTGCCACGCCCGAGGAGTTGACCACCATCAAAGGAGTCGGGCGTGACAAGGCGGTGACGCTGAAGGCGGCGTTCGAACTGGCTCGACGCATGGCGCTGGAATTGCACGGCGAATCGCCCTTGCTCGATGAACCGGACAAGGTGGCTGACTACCTGCGCGAGGATTTCCGGCACGACCAGGTGGAGCGATTTGTATTGTTGCTGCTGAACACCCGCCGGCGATTGATCCGGCAGGAATCGATTTCGCAAGGCACGTTGGACTCCACCGTGGTCCACGCGCGGGATGTTTTCAAACCGGCCATTCTCGCCAATGCCTCGGCGGTGGTGCTGGTGCATAATCATCCGAGCGGCGACCCGATGCCGAGCGAGGCGGACATCAAGGTGACGCGCGACCTGATTCGCGCCGGACAGTTGCTGAAGATTGACGTGTTGGATCACGTGATACTTGGGCGAAAGACGAAAGAGCGGGATCGCGACTATGTGTCGTTGCGCGAGTTGGGTTATTTTTATGCGTGATTGCGGGAGGGGCGCCCCGGGGCGAAACTCTGCCTACGACCTGACCGAAGCCGCGCTATCGCAGCCGTCGGCCGCGGACCCCAACGAACCTATGCCACCTCAATGTAATCGGTTCGGGTGGTGGGCTCAGGGATCGATGCGCCGTCCTCCCGAATCCCCTCCAGGTGAATCTCAATCGCTTCGCGAATCAACGTCTCGGTCTCCTCGCTTGTTTCACCGACTGCGATGCAGCCAGGCAAATCAGGCACGTAAGCGCCAAATCCGGTCTCACTCTCTTCAATAACAATCGCGTATTTCATACAATCACTTCCAGCCTGCCTGCTTGAATATACTGTTCCCCGTCCCGGGCGGAATGTCCAGACTCGGCTTGCCCGCCACCGTGACTCTTCTGCCGGGATGATCCGGGTGGACAAACTGTCGATGGCTGCCCCACTGACGGGCAAGCGACCAGCCCTCGGTGTGCAAACGATCGATGACCTCGCGAACCTTCACAACCCGAGTGTCTCTCCGTCTCTGCGGGCGTCAATGCTCAAGCGCCTATGGAAAACTTAGGTTATCCGGAGTTAATCACTCACGGCGAGTCGACTAGACCTTCGTGATTTGAAAGTCGTTCGCGATCACATAGTTTTTTCCCATCATTAACACCTTGGTCCGGGCGTTTGGATTCCGCTTTTGGTCAAGATGTGAGAATTTGACGGATGCTGATTGGAATTCTTTTTCGATTTCTCTGGCTAGGTCTCCCGGGCCTTCAAAGAAAAGACCGGGTGCGGACTCCAGAAGGGAAAATCCA
>CALBIE010000398.1 GCA_937893495.1 uncultured Verrucomicrobiales bacterium
CCGATCGACCAACTGCATTTGCTCGAGGCCATTCGCCCAGTCGCGCCGGACAAACGGCGTGTCAACGTAGTACGGCGGCAACTCCACTTCCTTGATGTCAATCGGCCGCTGCGGATCGCGGTTCCAGGAACGATGCGTACCGCCAAAAGTGATGCGGGCAAAGAACGGTTGCCCCGGCTTCCGCTCCTTCCAGTCCGCGCCCATGAACAGTTCTTTTTTCGTGTTGGGAGTGAAATTGCAGTCCGTCTTGTTACTCATCAAGGCCGTGTAGTAACCCGCTTCGGCAAAGAGATGCGGAATGGGCCGAATGCCGTAAGGCAGCGGCTTCTTGTCGTATTCCCGATGCTGGTTGGCGCCGATGTAATTCTGATGAAACCCGGTCATCATGGCCGAACGCGAGGTCGAGCATACCGGCGAGGTGGTGAAGGCCGCTGCATAGCGAATGCCTTGCTGCGCCAGCTTGTCCACATGCGGTGTGTGGATACCCTTCGTTCCGTAACAGGAAAGTTCGGGCCCCCAGTCCTCGATCATGATCCACAGGATATTGGGCCGATTTTTGGAGTTCTGAGGGGCCTTGTTGTTCGCGGCCAGCGTAAATCCGCTCACCGCAAATAAACAGAGCAACATGAGAAGCGCCATGGGCACGCGCGGGCGAGTAGTTCTTTGCATTAAGTGTTCTCCTGTTTTGACCTGGTTCGTTTTCGTTCAATGGGTTCCGATGGCGCGTTGCGCCTGGGGAGCCTTGCAACATGTTCCTGAATAATCGATTCGAATTCGAGCCGATCAGCGAAGTTCGCGAATTCGTTCGGATCGTTCCGATGGTCGCAAAGCTCTCTGGAGCCGTCGGCGAATTCAACAAATCCCTCATTCCTGCATTCGGCCATATTCCTTATTCCTTATTCCTCGCGGAACAGCGGGCTGTCGATGACGGCGGCAATGGTGTCGATGATGCGATATTGGCTCTCGGCCGACCGCGCCAGAATCTTCTCTACCTGGATGGGGTCGTGCGGCTCGACGCCGTTGGCGCAGGTCAACAGTTTGGTGATGAAGCATCGGACAAACCGGTCCCGATTGCTGTCCGTGAGCAGATATTTCCGGAGCCCGGTGATGTCCTGATACTCGAAGCCGTTTCGGAACGTGGCGCTGGCATCAATCGGAATCGTCGGAGCCTTGGCGACTTTCCTCTTCTTCGCGGGTGCTTTGGCTTCCTTGTCCGAGGGCGTGGTATCCGGCACGGTGTAAACGTCCCGCCACGCGCCTGTGGGATCGAAGTTCTCGAAGGCGTAGCCATACGGATCGATGGTCTTGTGGCAACTGGCGCAATTGGGATCGAATTGGTGTGCCTGGAGGACTTCCTTGATCGTCTTTGTAGCGCACGACCACCTTGGCCCACGGCAGGAATCCCGCCTCCTCGCGCAACTGGCCAAATTTTTCCCACAAAGTAACGCTGGCCTCCTGGATCACCTCATCGACTGTTTGCCAATCCGGTAGTAACGACCGCGAAAAGGCCCGCAAAGCGGGTTCATGCTGCATCAAAAGACGCATGAAATCGCCCTCGTGAAGTGAACCACCTGATTTACCGGGATCGGCCATTCTCCCACTTATTTACCAAAAGTGGTCAACCTGCCGAAGTATTTTCCAAAGGCATGGTCAATTACTCAAAACGTCGCTGGCGTCTCAAGATGCTCGTTCATTGACAGTTCCCCATACTCCCATACGCTTACCCATATGAAGACGACGGTTGAATTGCCGGATGCCCTTTTCCAGGCAGTCAAGGCGACTGCGGCGCAACGTAGAATGAGCCTCAAAGAACTGTTCACCCATGCACTGAAAAGGAAGGTTGGGCAACCTGCCCGATCACCGAGAACGGATTGGTTCGCATCATGGGGCAGACTGCCTATCCCAATGGACCGCAAACACCCTCCGGCGCGCTCAAGGTATTCGCCGCGGGAAACGCCCTGCTGGCAATTGTGACGTAAAACGGCAGGCGACGGGATTGCCTTCGGTGGATTTCCCAAGCCTCGTTTGCAAACGGTGACCAAGCAGTTTTCCAGCACCGTGAGATGCTTCCAATCGCGCTTCTCGCGTTCGACCAATTTGGTGATGGCCTGGTCAAATTCTTCGCGAAAGCGCGGCGATGTCGAATGCCCGGAGAACTCCGCCCAATCAGGGTAAGTTCCCGTCCAGCAGCGCATCCCATGAACATCCCACCCCGGCCCGAATTCGGATCACGGTTGTGATCAGGATGTTCATTTGGCCGGCCTCGATCTTCTGGACCGTGCGAATATTCAAATGGGCCAGCTCGGCCAACCGGTTCTGGGACAAACCCTTCGTGACGCGCAAACTGCGCAGATTCTCCCCGAATCTGCCCAATTGCCGCCCGATGGTGTTACTGGGAATACCTCGACCCATGCACCAACAGTAGCCTGAAATAGTGTTTGACGATACGTCGTACTGCGCCGTAGCCTGATCCGCGCCTTCTGGGCGACGTAACGGTGTAATCAAAGTTGGCTGAAGGGTGCCCTGCGTAGCGTTCGATTCGTTCGACGGGAGGCCGGAATGTTAAACTCACCAAATGAAAGCCCGCACCGTCAACGGCTCTTTTGAGTCCCGGCGTCCATTCCCGGTTCGGTTCCGGCCCGGGAACATCCTCGGGCTGTCGGTCGTTTTCCGTGATGTGAAGTCTCCAGCACGTTGCACAGTGGTCTGTTGAAAATGCGTAATCCGGTTGCACGCCTAG